>JBEIQF010000405.1:0-2903 GCA_040376635.1 Halobacteriovoraceae bacterium | reverse complement strand
TTTGGTGCGTTCTTCGGACAACGAAGGCGAACATGCATGTGATCAGCGTGGTTCGTTTCATGTCGAAGTGTTCTTAAAACCTGGATGTTTTTTGCGTAATCATTTTTAGATTTGGCATAACGGCAGAGTTCATTTTTCAGGACCTGATCCACAAAAACTTTCTGAACATTCCCGTGACGATGGAGGGCCTTCATGAGTTCCCAGTTTCTCTCTACATCAAAATTGGGAGAAAGTTTTCCATTGATCACCATCGGATCTGCATACATCTGATTTTTTTTCTTAGGATCGTGCTCAACTCCATCGGCCTTGAAGAATTGAAGATCAACATCAAGACCGTTTTCATGGGAGCCGTGTGGATCTATGTCTCCGCCGTTCTTTGCACTGATATCCTCAACTTGAAGTCTGTCTCTGCCTGGATATTTGCGGGCCATATCAGCTGACGCTTTCTGAATCATATCAATCATCGGATATGTTCCCCAGATGTGCTGCATATCCCGGAAGAGTTGCATGTACCCTTCACCTTCTTCCGGTAAACATTCTGCATTCTCAATCGATCCATTATTAGGAGTACCAATGGGAAAAGACTGGCCGAAAACCAGACTTGAAAGAAGAAGAGTGAGTAGGAAAAAGGAATGCCTCATTGAGGGGCTTATCGGCAACTTCCCGCAAAGTCTATCGTCTAAAGTTTAGACACTGACTAAATTATTGAATGGCCTTGACGTCTATCTAGCTGAATTCATCGAACCCTGTATGGTACGCCTGTTGCATTTATAAGGGGAAACAGGAGATTCCCATGAAAGTTCTAGGCCTATTCAGCTTACTCTTTGTCCTTAATGCTCATGCCTTCACAGGTCACGATCAGTTTAAGGTAGAGATGGTGAAACCATGGGGTGAATTTGGATTCCGTGCCCTTGGCAAGGGAACTACAATTTCTGAAATGCGTTTTGATTGCGCGAAAACAAATGAAATGGGTCTTACAGTCAGCGTGGTTAATAACTACGGCAAAACAAGCAATATGGTTATTCCAGCGGACAAGCTGGGTTCTGATAAATTTAAATGCCAGGAAAATTTGAAGAAGTATTTTGCGGGTGTTTATAACAAGCGTGCCCTTGCGAGCTTCAAAGATCAGCAGAGAAAAGTAGAGTTCACATCAAATTCTGGTAAGAAGAAGCTGAGCTTCCTGTAAATTATTATTTATGATCAGCGCGACTAATGTAGCGAATCTAGTGCGCTGATCTGAAAAATTAAGATTTCCGTGTTTGCTCCTCCATCAAATTTTCGTCATCATCCCTTCCACATTCTCTCAACATTCACCGAATAGATTTTCGGCTCGTAAAATTTTAACGAAGGATTCCAATGATCAGGTATCTATCATTAATGCTGTTGTTGTCTCTCGTGAGCTGTGGAAAAGGCTCATCATCCCAGAATGAAACTACCAAAGCAGATTATTTCTTCGCAGGTCAAAGTGACAAGATCATCACTCTTAACGAAGAAAAACACGTTCCGATGAATTTTATCGGCCAGAATCTTTCTATGACCTTTGATATCAGCACTCAGAAATTCATTGGTCACAGTAAGATTACTTTCAACCTCGTTGAGGCAGGCCGTCCTTATTTTGAACTCCAGGGTACACTGAAGAATATTTCCATTGATGGCGTGAGTGTCTCTGCAACTACCATCTCAGATCCCGATGGTCAGAAACAAAGTTATAAGTCTCTGAAGGAAGTTGTTTCAGCTAAGGATTTTCATACAGCTGAGTTTGATTACGAGCTTCCGGCAGAACGTATGACCTTCACAGGCGGCGGTGTGAGGTTTCTTACTGATATGACAGATCTCTCCGGCAAATTTTTTGAATACTGGGGCCCATGCGGATTTGAGGGGGACCAGTTTGAGATGAATCTCTCAATGAGTGTAAAGAACTCAACTTCTGCTCATACATTGCGAACAAACGGAACCATCTCTGAGAATGGCCCGACAGAGTGGCAGGTGAGCTTCCCGGATTATTTCAGTAAATCCTCTTTCTATATTCATTTAACAAACCAGTCTCTGCCTTCAACTAAACTTACGTACAAAGGTCTCAAAGGTGATATCCCGATTGAAATCTACGGTCTTACTCAGACACTTGTCGATGGAGCTGTTGCGGACATCACTGGTCTCTTCAAAGAACTTGAAGCCGATTATGGTCCTTATCCACACACAAAATTTCTTGCTTACATGAATGATCGTTCAGGCGGGATGGAATATGTGGGAGCAACAATCACGGCGAGAGGATCACTCGACCATGAATTATTACACTCATGGTTTGCCCGAAGTATGATTCCTGCAGACGGTAGAAGTGGCTGGATTGATGAAGCGATGGCCTCATGGCGTGACTACGGTTACACACGAGCCACTACAACACTCAGTCGAACAGCGACGAATCTCGCAAACTATTCGATCTTCAGAAAGACGACACCTTCAAATAGCTACGTTGATGGAAGGGCCCTGTTTGCTGAACTTGATCATGAGTTCAAGGGTATCGGTGGATTGAAAACTGTGATGAAGGCGCTTCACACTGAATATAATAAGCGCGTGATCACCAATGAAGACTTCTGGTCGTTCCTTAAATCCTACAGCCAGATGAATCTTGATGCGTTTGAAGAGAGATATGCTCTAGGAAGATCGGCAACAAACACTGAGGCAGCGAAGAGTGCTGTTACAACTTCTGATTCTCAACCTTCGAAGCATCCCACAGTGCTGACGAGAGAAGAGATTCTGCGTTTACGTTAAGCTGTGACTAGATAATAAATCATTCCTGAGATCCAGAGAATCCAGAATGTTTTATCAACATTCATGGGTTGATCTTGATAGTTTTAGAAATAAGATAGGCGAGGATAAGTGAGATATAAACTATCCTCGCTTTG
>JBEIQF010000327.1:0-3806 GCA_040376635.1 Halobacteriovoraceae bacterium | reverse complement strand
TCCCATCAGGATATGGTGGCCCATTGTGATCTTCTTAAAATTCTGAAGATCATCTTTCAGATGCCAAGGGAGTTTGTTGTTAATTCCGATAACATTGTTTTCTGCTTTCGCGACAATGAAGGAAACTCTCATTTTATACCGCCACTGGTGCTTTAATATGTGGATGAGACTCGTAACCAACTAATTCGAAATCCTCGAACTTAAATCCGAAAATATCTTTTACATCAGGATTGATTTTAATTTTTGGAAGCGGGAATGGTTCACGTGATAACTGAAGCTCAGTCTGCTCAAGGTGGTTTGTGTAAAGGTGAGCATCACCGAATGTGTGAACGAAGTCACCTACGCCAAGACCACAAACTTGCGCCACCATGTGAGTGAGAAGAGCGTAGCTTGCGATATTAAACGGAACACCTAAGAAAATATCCGCTGAACGCTGGTAAAGCTGACAAGAAAGTTTTCCGTCCGCTACATAGAACTGAAACATCGTGTGACATGGAGGAAGCGCCATCTTATCCACGTCTGAAACGTTCCATGCTGAAACGATCAGGCGGCGAGAATCAGGATTCTTCTTGATTGTATCAATCAAATTTTTGATTTGATCTACCGTTCTTCCATCATGAGTTTTCCAGCTTCTCCACTGAACGCCGTAAACTGGACCAAGGTTACCGTTTTCATCGGCCCATTCATTCCAGATCGAGACACCGTTGTCTTTAAGGTATTTGATGTTTGAATCACCCTGAAGGAACCAAAGAAGTTCGTGGATGATCGATTTCATATGACATTTTTTCGTCGTTACGAGAGGAAAGCCTTCGTTTAGATTGAAACGCATCTGGTGACCGAAGACCGAAAGTGTACCTGTCCCAGTACGGTCTTCTTTTTTTGTCCCTTCCGCCAACACTCTCTTCATCAGATCGTGATATTGTTTCATTTGGCCTCCCCTAGTCTCTCGTGTGTACAAAAATTGTATCAGAGCTACTAGATACTGTACAAGAAGGTTCTTACTGCCAAAAAAATGACAATTTCATTCGTTGCGGGAACCGAAAATCCTTCTTATCATATATCATCAACTTTCAGGAGCATATATGGCGGTGGTGTCCACTGGTTTAGAGCGTTTACTCTCAGAAAAAGACTTACAGGCAAAATTCAAAGGCAATATCGGTTATCTCTGTCACAGTGCTTCTGTGACAAAAGACCTTGAACACGGACTTCTCGCCCTTCAAAGAGTGTTCGGTTCACAACTTAAAAAAATCTTCGGACCTCAACACGGATTCGTGACTGACGTTCAGGACAACATGGTTGAAACGACTCACTACACTCACCCGTATTTTAAACTTCCCGTTTATTCTCTGTATTCAGAGACTCGTATTCCTACAGACGAAATGCTTGAAGGCCTTGATCATATCTTTGTTGATCTTCAGGACGTAGGTACACGAATCTACACTTACATCTACACGATGACTCTTTTGATGGAAGCTTGTCAGAAGAAAGGCATCGAAGTTGTGATCCTTGATCGTCCGAATCCAATCGACGCTGACACACTTGAAGGAAACATTCTTGATCTTAACTACGCTTCATTCGTAGGCCGTCACCCGATTCCAGTTCGTCACGGCTTAACAATGGGTGAAGTGGCGAAGATGCACGCCAAATACTGGGGTGGCAAAGACTGCAAACTCACAGTGATTGAAATGAAAGGTTATAACCGCAAGATGAGTTATGAAGACACAGGTCTTCCATGGGTTATTCCTTCTCCCAATCTTCCGACAATTGAAGCTGCTTACACATTCGTCGGAACAGTTCTTTATGAAGGAACAAATATTTCTGAAGGACGTGGTACAACTCGCTCACTTGAAATTATCGGTCACCCGAAAATTGAAGCATTCGGCTTCCATGAAAAACTAAAACCAGTTCTTGCGAAAGCAAACCTCAAAGGGTTTGTTCTTCGTCCGCTCGTTTTCCTTCCTACTTTCCAAAAACATGCCGGTAAACCGACTGGTGGTTATCAGATTCATGTGACTGATCGTAAGACATTTGAGCCATGGAGACTTTGTCAGTACCTTCTTCGTGAGATGTATCACGAACTCGGATCTGATTTTGCGTGGAAAGTTCCACCATACGAATATGAATACCACAAAGTTCCGGTTGATCTTATTAACGGAACTGATGAACTTCGTCTCTGGGTTGAAAAACGCGGATCAGAAGAAGAGTATCAGGCGATCATGAAGAAAGGTCAGTCTGAGTGGTTAGAGCAAAGAAAGTCTTGTTTAATTTACTAGTTTGATAAGGGCCCTTGCGGGCCCTTTTTTTTACTTCGTATCATCTTCCGGAACCTGACATTTATAGAAACGCTCACGAGGAATTTCAAACACAGTTCCTTGCGGAGTGCCTGGATCAACGAGGATTCCGATATCGTCACGGCATTTTGGTTTATAACCATTATGCTGAAGAGAGAGAGCTACCAGTTTATCAACACGGGCCTGAGAAAATTCTCCGACGGTATCGTCCTGAAAATTGTCATCGACAAGAGTCCAGATCGCGAGTTGTACGTCACCTGCGGTATAAATTCCTAGTCCATTCCCCGCATCTTTTCCTGCAAATTTCTGATTGATCAGCCAGTTCATCTCATCAAGATTCTCTGGATGAGCAATGAGGCCCGCTGGAATGTTTTCTGAATAGCTTGAATACCAGTTAAATGAGTAGGGAACGTTATCATCGATTTGTTTGGCCCAGTTGGTACACCAACCAGGATATGTTCCATCGAGAGTTCCATTTCCTGCAATCGTTATGCTGAAGTAACTACCAGCTCCTGAGAGATGCTGAACTGTCACTGTACCTGGAGCTGCGAATGCTGAAACAGACAATAAGCAGAGTCCACCTAAAATCCAATTTTTCATATTTCCTCACTTGTATAAGTTAACGTGAGAAAACTTTATGAATGGCCCTCAGCACTTGTCACTTTGATGAATATCATCTCGAGAGCAAATGAAAGCTAAACAGTGCGGAAGCAATGCCAAAACCTTTTTTGAAAGTCAGAGGTTCCTTCATGACGATGTAGCCAATCGCAAACATGACAACGAGAGAAACCATCTGCGTAATCATCGAAACTTGTCCGACTTTCCCGCCTGACTTATAGGAAAGAATGTAACCGAACTCAATTCCCACGAGTGTGGCCGCAAGAATCATCGGGATCCATGGTTTGTCTTTGAATACCGAAAACATTTCGATCTTTTCTGATTTAAACATGATCACCACAAGACATGCGATCGCTGCCAGCGCATAAGACCAGAAGAGCACCAGCATAGGTGACCCTTTTGCAGACGTCTGCTTAAGCATGAAGTGATACATGGCACTCGATAAAACTGTGAGGATTACTGGATAAATCATACAAATCTCCTTCCCCCATTTATCGCCGTATTCTGTATATAATTCAAATGCATTGATTTTATATACCTATGCATATAGGTTATATCTATGAATGAAAGTCAACTTGAAGCCTTTTATACCGTGGCCATCGAAGGAAGTTTCACCAGAGCTTCCGAGGTGTTGCACATCTCCCAGCCGGCCTTATCCCGCAGGCTGCAGTCCCTGGAAGAACATCTGGAACGCACATTATTTGAAAGAACTCCGACCGGAGTGGAACTTACCGAGGCAGGACAAAAGCTCCTGATCTATGTGAAAAACAAAATGGCCCTGGAAAAAGACGCCCTTGATGACATCCTTGGCGACACAAAAAATCTAAATGGACTCATCCGGATTGCGGCCCACTCATCCATCATGGAACAGGTGGTGATGCCATCCCTCGCCCCATT
>JBEIQF010000090.1:0-10740 GCA_040376635.1 Halobacteriovoraceae bacterium | reverse complement strand
TTCATCAGACGATCAAACTCGTCCGCGAACTTTTTCCAGTCATCCATTCTTTTCTTTTCAACAGAAGAGATTGAACTTCCAGTAACACGACCCTGGCCACGGACTGTTCTTGAAACAGGTGCACCGCCTCGAGGGTCAGCGTAGGCAGAATCAATGAAGAAAATTGATTGGAGAGTTTTCAGGACTTTTGAATAACGTTCAAATCTTTCCTGACTGAAACCAAATTGAGCAGTTTCTTTTTTGTAGCGGCTTTCAAGCTCAACAGTGAGCTCCATGAGTTTCATAATGTACGCATCTTTCTGTGCATCTGAGAGATGAACATAATCCGCGTAGCTCATAACGAACCGGCTTGCCCCTGCAGAGAGGGACATCATGAAGAGCATGATGGCTATAATAGTACTTTTAAGCATAGTCCTACCTTACAGTTCTCATCGGAGACTTCGGCCGAATTCTTAATAGATTAAGGCCACTCTGCCGCTAGATATTGATAACTTTAGATTTCTTGCAAGAGACATTGAAATTCCCGGTATTTACAGGGCGTCTCTTAACGAAAATCACCAGTTTTTCTTGGGTTGCAGCCAATAGAATGTGGCATTTCCGTATTCTGCGCTCTAATATGAGGGCTTAAAATTTAACTAATTGAAGAGGGATAGAATGGGCTGGTTTCATCAGGTCAAAAATCCAAAATTAAAAAACGTAAAAAAAATTGTATCCAATACTCCGGTTGGCTTGTGGAAAAAATGTAACCAATGCGGAGAAATTCTTCAGGCCGAAAAACTGGAAGAGAATTTAAACGTATGTCCTCTTTGTGATTATCACTACCGTATTTCTGCTTACGAAAGAATTGCAGTTATGACGGATGAAAATTCTTTTGAAGAAATCAGTCCTGATCTCATTTCAAATAACCCGCTTCAGTTCCAGGATAAACTTCCTTACGTTCAGAGACTCCAGTCTGCTATCAAGACAACGGGGATTAAAGATACAACGGTTTGTGGAACTGCAACGATTGATGGAAAACCAGTTGCACTTGCTGTGATGGATTTCCGTTTTATGGGCGGATCGATGGGAGTTGTGACAGGCGAGAAAGTGGCCCTTGCGATGGATATCGGTTACGAGAAAAAAATCCCTGTGATCGTCGTATCTTGTTCTGGTGGTGCCCGTATGCAGGAAGGGATTCTTTCTCTCATGCAAATGGCGAAAACTTCTGCTTCTCGCGCGAGACTTAAATCTGCAGGTCTTCCTTACATCTCAATGCTCACTGATCCTACAACAGGTGGTGTGGCGGCGAGCTTTGCGATGCTTGGTGATATCAATATTTCTGAACCTAAAGCTCTGATCGGGTTCGCTGGCCCTCGAGTGATTGAGCAATCAATCCGCCAGACACTTCCGGAAGGCTTCCAGCGTTCTGAATTCCTTCGTGATCACGGATTCATCGACAGAATCATTCACAGAAAAGATCTCAAAAAAGAATTGGGCTTCTTTGTGAAGATGTTTACTCCGTAAAAATGCAAAATCTAACTGAATGGCTCCTGACAAATTATGGTCAGGAGCAATTCAAGCCTGGTCTTGATCGCATCCGTTTCGCTCTTAAAGATCTCATTCCTAAATTCAAAAACACAAAAATTGTCACTATTGCCGGAACAAATGGCAAAGGGGAGACAACTCTTCGTTTATCTAGTCACCTGAGAAATCAGAATCACTTCGTGTGGACTTCTCCGCATATTGAAAGGATCACTGAACGATTCCGGAATCAGGATGGTGAGATCAACATTGATCATCTGAATAAACTCATTCTTGAATGCCATGAAAAAGTTCAGGCACACAACTATGAACTCTCATTCTATGAGTTCTTATTTTTTGTTTTCTGTTCATGGGCATCTAAGAATCCTCCCGAAGTGCTTCTTCTGGAAGTTGGTCTGGGCGGAAGGCTTGATGCTGTCAATGTTTTTGATGCTGATCTTGTTCTTCTTCCTTCCATTTCCAGAGACCATCAGGAAATTCTCGGCAGAAGATACGATCAAATTTTAAGTGAGAAACTTGGAGTTTTGAGATCCGGATCGACTATCATTCATTTTCTTCATAGCGAATATCTTATTGAGCGAACTGAAAGTCATGCTCTCTCCATCGGGGCAAAAGTTAAGACTCTCAAAAGAATTGTGAAGCTTCCGGACTTTGAATTTTCCCTTCGGAACGAAGCATTGGCCACTGCAGCATTCAATTTCCTCTCTGGAAGTGAGTTTTCCCCTGAGAAACTCGTCAAAAACATCACTTTTCTCGAGCACAGAGGAGAAGTTTTAAGAGGGGACAATGAATGGATATTTTTTGGGTCTCATAATGTCGATGGAATGCGAAAACTTATTCAATTTTTACTCTCAGGGACTTATAATTTTTCAAGGCCTCCATACGACGAAATTGTAGTGGCATTCTCGAAGAGAAATCTTCAAGACATCCAAGCGATGATGAGAATGCTTAAATCTGCACCTCTGGGTAAAATCACCGTTACGGTTTTTGATCACCCTAAGGCCGCAATAGCCGCGGATATGGAACGCCTGTCTTTGGAAGAAGGGTTAGAATTTGTTCATGATATTGAAGTCCATGTTCAGGGAAGGAACAAAAATCAACGTACGTTGGTTACTGGTTCTTATTACTTCCTTGGTTACTTCAAGTCTCTTTGCTCAAGGCAAGGATAGTCCTCAACTCACTCTCGGCGATAAAATCTCAGTTTTTTCAGACAAAGCTTACCGTAAAAATAACGGCCGCTATTTCGAGGCTGTTGGTAACGTCGTTATCATCAGTCAGAAAGATACTGTTTACGGTGAACACGCATCCCTCAATCAAGACACGATGATGGTGAACATTGAAGGGAACGTTCGTTTCATCACAAAAGATATGACTCTTTACGGTTCACGCGTGGATTACAACGTTACGACTGGTGCCGCTCATATCAAGAATGCCCGAATTCTCACGCCCGACTTCAACATCGTCGCAAGTGAACTCGTACGTGTGAATGAAAATGAATATCTCGCAAAAGAGGCAGAGTTCACGACGTGTACAGATTGTGCTGAATCATGGTCGGTGTACGGGAAGTACATCAAGATTCAAGTCGGGAAATATGTTGAAATCAAGAATGGTCTCTTCAAGGTAAAAGGTATTGATGTCATCTACCTTCCTTATCTCTATCTTCCGATCCTTTCAAAACGTGAAACAGGTCTCTTGATCCCGAATCTCGGTGCAAGACCGGTGGAAGGTTTCATTTTCGAGCAGCCATTCTTCTGGGCGATTGATTCCCACAAAGACATGACTCTTAATCCGACTTTCTGGGCCAAGCGTGGTTATGGTGGTGATGTTCAATATCGTCATCGTTTTAAAGACATGAGTTGGTTTGAAGGAAACGTTCGTTCAGTAAATGATTCCATTTATTCTCCGGGTGAAAAAAACGTTGGAGTTTCGGGAGAACAATTCTTTCGTTACTTCACAGATCTTGAAACTCACCAGCAATTTACCCCGGATATTTCGGCCCATGTCCGTTATCTCTCATCTCGTGATCTTGATTTCGTCCGGGACTTCCCGATGTTTACGGATGAAAAAATCACTGGCTCTGACTTTGGTCTTTCAAGTTTTGTGAACATCCGTCAGGAAACTTATAATGCCGGTGCGAGTGCAGAGTATCTTCGTAACCAGTTATTTGATGACCCGATTGAGTTTGATCGTAGTTATGTTCAGACCCTTCCTCGTGTAACAGTAAATACTGTTCCTCATTCATTGATTCAGTCAAAAGTTCCTTTGTTCCAGCACATCGCTGTTGGAGCTGATGGTTCCTTCTCCCGATTCAGACAGGTTGATCCGGATGATGATCTCAACATCAGAAATGCAGACAGGGTTTCTCTTCAACCTTATCTCATGTGGCATCTCCTCACTTGGGGACCAGTGAGTCTTAAATCAAGATATACATTTGATCAGCAGTCTTACCAGTTCCCAGAAGGGAATCAACCTTCGGCCGGTAAAAACGCAGGTCTTGTGAAAACTGAGATCAGTTTTACGATGGATAAAGTTTTTGGTCTCGCCTATGAAGAAAAAATTCCTCTGAAGTATGTCTCGGAAGATGATCTCAAACGCCTTCGTGAATCAAAAGAGCAGGGGCTTTCTCCTATTCGTACGGAAGAAAAAACCAATCGTCTTGTCGGTGACATTCCGGAATATGAGTCGGCCCTTTCTAAAGACAACATCATTCAGGTGAGAAATAGTTACCGCCACTCTCAGGAATTTAAATTCATTCACCATTTCATCTCTTCAGAAAATGAATACGGGAACAAACGTTTCGTGAATCAGATCCAGAGAAACCAATCAGGTCTCTTTGATTACGAAGATGCTGTTCGTTCACAAGAATTCCTTTTTGGTGCGAATACAACAAGAACCGTCGTACCTCCGGAAAACACAGTTGAGTTCCAGTGGAACAATACACTCATCAGAAAATCACCGAAAAATTTCAGCTTCCTTGAAGATGATAAATATCTTCGTGATAACTTCACTTACACAAGACTTGGCTGGTTTAATATTTCTCAGGGCTATCTCCTTAATAGCCAGGATCAGGAAGACCTTCGCCAGCGTCTCACGCGTTTGATGGTGGAAGCAGGTTACTACGGTCAGAAGTGGTTAGTGGGAATGCAGGAGTTCTATTTCCATTTTGAGAATAAAAACATTTTCAACCTGAACTTCACGCGAAGATTTGAATATATCAATATTTTCTCTAACTATAACTACAACTCATTCGGGGCTTCCAAGCTCAACACTCTTCAAGTGGGTGGCCAGGTTCGTCCGACAGATATTCTTGGTGTGGCCATGGTAAAAGATATGGATATCGAAGGGAATAAAGACATACGTACCATTTATTCAGTCGATATCATGCCTCATAACAACTGTTATATTTTCTCTCTCGGCTATCGTAAGTCATACGTTGAACAGTACACATTCAACATCATGTTCAATTTCGGAGATGATAATTTTGACCGTTACCGAAATGATTACTTCGGTGTGAAGCGACTCTAAATGAAAGCTACTCTGATTGATTTTGATGACAGCTTCACTTTCAATGTTGTTCAGGAAATGACTGACGTTGGATTTCAGGTTGAAGTGATTCACTGGAAAGATTATGAAAAAAATCCGGAAGAGGGACTTCTGGCCTTAGGTCCGGGACCCGGTCATCCGGATGATTATCAAAATCTTTTTCCATTATTCAGAGAATGGCTTGAGGCCAAACGTCCTTTCTTCGGAGTCTGTCTTGGTCATCAGATTTTCTGGCGTCTTCAGAATGAAGAAATCATCCGTTCTAAAGAACCTCTTCACGGCCAAAAGGTTAAGTTAGAATTAACAAAAGAGTGGAGAGACTGGTTGGGAATTGAAGGAGACGTTTTCGTCCAACGTTACAATTCGCTCGCAGTTCTGGGCCAGTCTGCTGGAAGAAATCCCTATTTTCAGAACTTTATCCAGAATGATGAGATCCTCATCACAAAAGCTCCTGGCGTTATAACATACCAATTCCATCCGGAATCCATAGGAACAAGTTTCCGAAGAGAGTTTATGAAACCTCTTTGTAGTATACTTACGAGATGAATAGTCTCCTCATTCATGGGTGCTTCGACTTAAAAACTCTGGAAACCCTGAAAGAACTCGACATTAAAAAGCTTTCCTTCGATCTTCGGCCGCGAAGCTTAAATCTAGTTACATTCAGAGACTTCTCAAAACTTCTTGGAAAACTTTCGACTGAACAAGTGTTCGTCACTTTCCAGGACGATAAAAAAGAAACTGTTCATTCGTACTTAAGCCTTCTTCGAAATGAGCCATTCACTTTCACTTTAATTTTCCGTGATTCGCAGCCTGCGAGTTTTTATAAAGAAATCAATTATCCTTTCTACTGGATGTTTAATCCGGAAGGGGATTGGCAAAACATTCTGAAACTACCAAATGCAAAAGGTGTTTTGCTTCCATTAAAATGGCAGAGTCTTTATCAAAAACTTCCTGAGCTCTGGGATCTGATCGATGAGGAAAGACTTGATGTCTTTCTTCATGCCGATAATTTTGAACAAACTCTTTTCCTGAATCTTGGCCGCGAAATCAAAGTCAGTGTTGATCTCACGACTGAAGTTGAATCGAGTTACCGCATGGTCGATCAGGAAAAACTCAAAAGAATGAAAATTTGGAGAAGATTTAATGAGAGTTCTGCTCGCCAATGATGACGGAGTTCATGCTCCCGGTATCCTGAGTCTACATAAAATTTTAGGCCCTTCCTTCGATACTACTGTAATCGCTCCTCTCGAAGAACGTTCAACCACTGGTCATAGTATGAGTCTCGATAAGCCTCTGCGCCTTGAGAGGCTAGGGGAAAATATCTATGGTTGCTCTGGTTTTCCAAGTGACTGTGTCCTGATGGGACTTGCGCACGTGATGAAAGAAAATCGTCCTGATGTAGTTGTTTCCGGAATTAATCGTGGAGCAAATCTCGGGCAAGATCTCTACTATTCAGGAACGATTGCCGCCGCTAGAGAAGCAACGTTTCACAATGTTCCCGCTCTCGCTGTGAGCCTGGTTTTTAATGCTGTTAATGAAGAACACCTTTATGATGTCGCTGCGACATTTATCAAATGGTGCTTAGAGGAAGGCCTGCACAAACATTGCACGCCTTACACTCTCATCAATATCAACGTTCCGAACATTCCGATGTCGGAAATTAAAGGTTGTAAGCTCTCTGAAATAGGTTTTAGGCGTTACTCTGAGGAAATTCATGCTAGAATGGACGCTAGAAATAGAGAATATTATTGGATAGCTGGCCTGTATGAAGGGTTCAACGAGAACCCGAAATCCGATTGCCAGGTTGTTAAAGACGGCTTCATTTCTATTACACCCCACGCTTTGATCGACGGATGTAATAAGGACTATAGTGATTTGGGCCGTTGTATTGAGAGACTAAATGCGAAATTTCATTCTTAATATTTTAATCGTTCTGATCGTAGCTTCATGTTCATCAATGAAGAGCGGTCAGTATGCTTACGTGGAAACGCCTTCGCACGTGAAGAAAGTCGCTAAGACATACGGTGTCAGCGTCGATGAACTCAAAAAAGCAAATCCACACAAGTCATTCAACAGAGAATGGATCTTCATTCCTTCGAAAGTGGGAATCGCTTATTTTCTCCGCGACACTTATGTTGTGGAAGACTACCGAAGCCTTGGTACAGGTCGCTTCATGTGGCCCGTTCCTCACTTCTACAAAGTCTCTTCAAGCTTCGGTCCTCGTGGTCGCAAGCACCATGACGGTATCGATATCCCGGCCCCACGTGGAACTCCGGTTGTTTCAGTTGATACAGGTGTCGTGATTTATTCTGATAACGGAATTCGTGGCTACGGAAACATGATTGTTATCGCTCACGGAGACGATATCTTCACTGTGTACGCACACAACTCAAAAAACAAAGTTGATAAAGGCGACCGTGTAGAGAAGGGCGAGACAATCGCACTTATCGGGAACACGGGGAGATCAACTGGTCCGCATCTGCATTTTGAGATTCGTGTGAAGAATAAAGTTAGGAATCCAGCGCAGTTTCTTTCTCAGTCGGAAGACTAGGGATCCTTTTAGACATTCTTAGTGCGAAGGGTGGTGGTATTTGAGTCACTGCTTTTTATGCATTCATCTCAAAGAATCCTGGAACACAAAACTGCACTCCCCAAAAACTGTGGCCAGGATTTGAACTGTCAAATCGCTTGCGCGATTGGCCAGTTGATAATGGAAAACCAAAAACAAAAGTAGGTCGAGACGTTTGCGCAGCAAATGTCTGACCCAAGTTCGAACAGCTATAAGTGAATTATAGACGAGAATTTTGAGAACTTCTTTTACCGACTTGAACCCGTTTTAGCCGTTCTTCTTCTCAAACTTATCAAGCAGCTTCAAATACATAATCGCGGTATTCTTCGCATCTTCAAGAGCGGTATGCTTCACTTCACCCATATTCAAGAAATTCATCAGATTCGACCCAGAATCCATTCCCATCGGAAGGAATCCAAGATCAATCAAACTATACCCAAATCCAGACAGATCTAAATTACGGTGATGAAAATACTTACGCATAAAATCCCAACCTAGATCTCTCGTTAAAAACGGTAGATCAATCGCCGTCATGGACTTACCAAACAGAACAATTTTCTGATTATTGAAATACGCCTTCACTTCCGGGCTTTCAAGATAAGTCTTAAGCATTTCCTTGAACTCAGACATCATCATCCCTTCCGCATTTGCCTTACGAATGATTTTTTCATTATGCTCACGAACCCATGGATCGAGAGAATCACGAAGTTCCTCGAACGATGGACAGTGAATATAAACTGATTTTGCGAGAGGTTCTTCAAGACGCTTGAGTTGCGTATCAAAAGGAATCATCGCAAATTCGATGATCTGACAATTTTCTGCGAGACCTGTGGCCTCAATATCAATGCTTAGGTATTTCATGGAGATATAGTAGCAAAAAAAAAGGCCCCTTGCGGAGCCTTTTTGAGAAGAAATTATTGAACTGTTGCAGTTACAGGGCAGTGGTCAGAAACTGACTCATAGCTAATGCCGAGTTCTTTGATAGGAACTTCACGGCAGCTTGCAGTTGCGCAGTGGCCGTGAACTTTTGCATCTGCTGTTTTGTTTTTGATAAGTCCTGGAGTTGCAAGAACGTGGTCAAGCATAGATGGAGTTTCGATACCATCATCTGTTCCGCCCCAGTAGTAAGCAGTACATTTAAGGTTTGAAGCAAGATCGATCATGCCCATCGCTTTTACTGCTCTGTTAAGATCAGCGTAGTCAGACCCGCGAGAAACGTATTCAGTCGTATTGAAATCACCAGCAACGTAGAAATCAACAACGCCAGACTTAGCTTTAAGCTCCTGCATTGTATTCATGATGATTTGGTACTGCTGGCTTCTCTTTTTAAGTGAAGCAGGCTGAGAACCAGATTTAAGGTGAACAGTGAAACCGTAGAATTTCTGTTTCGTAGCTTTCACTCTGAAAAGTGCAATGGCCATTGGACGCGAGCCCGAATCACATGAACCAGGAGTGCCTGGAGCAGTAATAGAAAGGTCTTCGTTGAACGAAAGAAGTTCAACAGTGTTTTTGTTATAGAGGAATCCGAGGTGTTGGCCGTGTTCGCCACCACAACGAGAAAGTTCTGTGTCGTATCCAGGAAGTTTATTAGCTACGAATTCTTCAAATTTAGCAGTGTTGTTGATTTCTTCAACAGAAAGAACGTCAGCTTTAAGATTTGAGATGATAGTTTGAAGTTCAACTTTGTTTGTCGAGATTCTGTATCTCTCGTCATAGTCGAAGTTTCTAATGTTGTAGGCACCAATCGTTAGTGCGTGAGCAGAGAGAGTAGAGGCAAGGAAGAAAACAGAGAAAAAAGCTTTCATGAACATCCTTATTAGTATTAGCAAGCGTAATATTCGTTATTAGAGCCGCTTATGTATTAATTACAGGCATTCTAATGAACCAACGTTAAGTCTGCCAAGCAAATTATCTGATTTTAATGGTCGGAAACGCAATGACTACACGCAGAAACGGGTAAGAAGATGTAAGAACGCCAGAAAGTTGACGTAATAGGTCGGTCTGTGGTTTTTATGGCCTTGTATTCAAAACCAAAGGGGGAAAAATGGGTTTGAATCTTAAAGGTCTCGTTCTGGCCTTGGCACTCGGGGGAGTTGCAACTGCTAGAGCTGCAGACGGTTCGGTTTACGAAGCAACTAAGTACTACACGATTAACAAAGCTCGTGTGAGTGAAGTTTCAAAAGACATCTTGGGAAGTGACAGGATCACTACAATCCACGAGAGAGAACTAAAAGTTGCTGGCCTTCCAAACGTTCACGGACAGGTTGATCCTACGGAGAAAGTTGGAAAGGTTATTTCAGTAGCTAGAGACCTTGTTGCCTTAGGCGAAGACATTTACCGTCTCGTGATTAAAGGTAAGCCAACAAACCAGACATCATACGCTCCCATCAGTGTTATCCCGAGAGTGAATGGTGCTCCGGTTGATATCCTTGATACAGAAACTTGGAGAGCCCCTGTTAAACGTACGTACCAGGTTGTTTACGAAAACCTTTACGGTATCGACGTTGTGACTTTCCGCTACTCAGTTATTTATTCTTACGGTGGTTCTTATAACGGTAGTGGTGCTTACCTCACAGCTGTTCAGATTATTCCTGAATCAGTAAGAACACTTTTCGGTTTTGATTTCACAGCGACTATGAAGCTTGGTGGAATTCAGAATCAAGGTACAAAAGCAAACCCGAATGCTGGCGCAACTCTTCTTATGGAGTACACAGTAAGCTCAGTGATGAATGCAGAGAACGTAGTTGATTCGTTCTTCGTTACTGGCCGTGGTGGATTTAAAAAGCTTTAAAGATAACCGACTTCAATTTTCCCATCTGGTTGACGCTCGAGAAACTCCTTGAGCGTCAATTCACAGGTCAGCCAGCCGTTTTGAATTGAACATTTCTTGCAGACACCCTCTCCATCACATGAAGAAGCAATCGTTACTCCTTGAGCGCGAAGCCAGGTAAGTAAATCCGTATCGAGATCAGAATCATGAGCTTCGATAAAACGTGAAGTCTTAGAGGCCAGACCCTGAACCTCGATCATTGGCATTTGAAGGCACCAGGATTCCTGTCGTCGATGACAAAACGGTTTCCTTCCTGGAACTGGGTATACGCCCAGAT
>JBEIQF010000189.1:0-6597 GCA_040376635.1 Halobacteriovoraceae bacterium | reverse complement strand
GAAAGAGTATAGGCATCAGTATGACAAACGCCTGAAGCAACAATCTTGACGAGAACTTCGCCTTTTTTGGGAGCTTCAAGATCTACTGTTTCAATTGATAATGGTTGACCCGGGCCCCACGCGACTGCTGCTTTCACTTTCATGTAAATTCCTTTGGTAAATTCCAAAAGAATTTATCACATTTGACCTCCACCGGTGGAGGTAAAACGCGTTAAGTTTTGAAAACTTTTACAAAAGTTGCACTTCGAATTTGAAGCAATAAAAATTGTGAAAGAATAGCGAAAGCAATCCAAGTCAAATGATAGACAGGAGTTTCTTGTGGAAGACTGAGCGTCACGTTTGTGAGCATGAGTCCTGACCAGAGGGCCGTTGGTAAAAGAACAAGAGTGTATTTATAACGTCTCCACACCCACCAAAGTTCTTCGCCTTTCATTCCGATGAAAGCAACGACGAGTCCTGAAGAAAGAAAGAGAGAGCCACAGAATGCGGCACAGGCCCAGTCGCCGATGATTCTGAAGTAATGAGTGATCCCATGTCCTTCAACAAGACCCAGACCAAACTGAGGACAAACAGACATAGAGAAAAGTGCGCCGATAATCTGAAAAGCGAGAAAGCGCATGATGATGGATTTAGCACGGAAAGAAAGCTGAATGTCTTTTTTAGCAGACTCTTTGATAAAAGCAGGCGCTTCCTCTTTCTCAATGATGAATTTTAAAAATTCTTTATTCTTCATAAGCTTTTTTCCTGAGACCTCTCAATGCTCTTGATAGACGCTGGCGGAGGTTCGTTTGTGACAGACCTGTATCTTTCTCAAGTTCTTCGTAACTTATTCCCTCAAGATAGTACTTCCGGACAAGTTCCCGGGTATCATCGGGCAACGTAGCAAGAAGTGGTTCAACATCCACTGATTCTTCGGCCGCATGGATTTTCTCAATCAGTTCGTCCTGAATTTCTTTGATATTTTTTCGGCCAAGCGATCGGTACTCATCAATCACAAGGTGCCTGATCATGACAAAGAACCAAGGTGCAAATGGCTGCTCACGGAAATGTTCACGCGATTCATGAAGTTTTCTCCACACTTTCTGATAGAGATCATCCACTTCGGAATCACGCATGCGTTTTCTGATGAACCCATAAACCATCGGGGAATATTTCTCGTAAAGCTCGTTAAACGCGGCCTCACTTCCCTTCTGGTATTCAATCATTAACTGTTCATCAGACTTCATGTTCTCCTAGTGTCTCACAGGAGTCGTGGGAGAACAAAGGCGTAAAAAGCTCCAATGATGTTAATACCAAGAGTGATGAAGAACACGGGTTTCGACCAGTTTTTTGTCGACTCACAGTCCTCGCGTTTATCAATCGGGCAGCTTTTAGTCGCTGCATACTTTTGTCCTGCATAGGAAATTCCCAGCATCAGAAAACTGATCCCAAAGACCCACTCTTTGTTATCTGAAAGCCAGATAAACTGAGGATACTCGCCGAGAAATCCCGCAAGACTCGCTCCGAAACCCAGGAGCACAAGTGTGGAGGGAATCGCACAGCAAATCAATGTCCCGAAGCTTGTGAAGAGCGACAGGTAGCTTATAAGTTTACTTTCGCGAAATGTTTGCAACATTGTATCCTGCCTCGGTGATCAGGGTCTTGATTGTGTCATCACTGATGGATTTTCCATCATGAGTTTCAATCGTCACCAGTTTATTATCCATATCTACATTCAGTTTTTTAACTGAATCTTGCGAAGAGAATTTCTTCTGAATGCCTTGGGCACACATCGAACAAACCATTCCGCTAACCTTTACATCAACTGTTTCGGCCATAACATTCAAAGCTCCGAACATTAGAGAGACTAATAGTAGTTTTTTCATGAAATCTCCTTTCATGCTCTATAGGACGGCTGAATGTCGGGGGTTGTGACAAGGGCAAAAAAAAAGGGCCCCGAAGGACCCCTTTCTATCGAAATCGAACTGATTAGCGAACGATTGAGAATTCGTAAGAGTAGTTTGAGCTTGCGAATGCGCAAGAATCAGACTTTTTCACGATAGTAACGTTAGAAAAGTGAGAAACAAGGTTTTTCACGATTGCTACGTTGATACCGCAAGAAGGATTCCAAGAATCACCTTTAAGTTTTACAACTTCAGCAACTTCACGACCTGAAAGAGCTGGTGAATCCCAAGTAGCAGTTACAGATACTGGCCATGCCTGACCCCACTGAATACCACCTGAACAACGAACTTCTGCATTCTGAGCGCCGAAAAGCTCAAGTACTTTTTCAGTCTGAGCTTCAACATAATCACATGAATAATATGAACGACCCCACCCTTCGATTCCAGAATAAGAGAATGAAACTTTGTGGTCAGCAGCGAATGCAGATACTGAGAGAACAAGTGCTACAAGAGCGAATAGTTTTTTCATAAATTACCTCCGTAATAAAAAAAATTAACCTAAGTGAATTAGTCGTATCAAGACAATCACTTTTCGCCAATAGGAATGGTGAATCTTTTAATGCTTTATGTTGCTGATTTTACGGAAATTAAGCCAGATTTGGGCCTTTAGGAACTCAATGTCTAAGTTTAGATGATGCGCGGCCCGCAGGTAGATGTCGTGAATGTCTAGGTGCTTCTGTTCATCGGTCTCAAGGAAGATATTTTCGACCGGAACATGCGGAAGAAGCTCCCGGATCTGGGGAGAATTATCAATCGACATCCCGAACGAGAAAAAACATTTCGGATGAAGACGAAGAAGATCTTTCATCAATTGTTCATTGCCGCGATAGTCGTGAAAAATCCATGCCGTCGTTGGTTTCTTCTCTTTAATGATCTGAAGAAAATCTGCTCCGGCGCGAACACTATGAATCACCAGGGGCAATCCATATTTCTCAGCAAGATCAAGGTGCCAGTTAAAAAGTTCTATCTGAAGTTCAAGAAATTCCGGGTAAGCGCGATCAATACCCGACTCTCCGATCGCCCAGAGCTTGTTATTCTGCACGAGAGAAAGAATGTGAGTCTTCATTCCTTCAATTTCTTCTTTCGAGTAATCTTCAAGCCACCACGGATGAATTCCCGCAGACGTGAATTCCTTAGGAGTAGATTCTTTGTTCAACTCATCAATAGAAAGACATCCGACACTCATCGCGTCCGGATGGTTAGTCCGGACGTGAGTGTGAATATCAAGATACTTTTGTTTTTCCAAAATTAGTTACAGAAGATTGAGTGAGAAACAGAAAGGATTCTGTCGCCGCTCGTACTAGGATAGATTGTTCTGAAAGAGTTAAAGCGAGCAGAAACATAATCGAAATAATATTCAGAATCTCTGAAGCCGCCCTGAGTGTTGTAATAAATGAACCCAGAACAGTTCACAGCGCGGTCAGTGTTATTCCAGACCTGGACCTGGATGTTGAAACCATAATTATAAACTTGTGGGAACACGACAAGCTTGTCGCTAGCTGTTGCAGATACGCTCGATAGAAGAGCTAATCCGAGGATGATTTTTTTCATAGAAACCCCTTTTCTTTTAATTAAACCAATGGAAACTTAAACCGTCTATCTATCTTGATTTTTGCATGGAGTTATTATGATCTCAAAAGATATTGAAAATTACTGTGTCGAGCACTCGACTCGTCCCTCTGAAGTGGTGAAGGCCCTTGGAGATTTCACTCGTGCAGGAGTTCATGGAAGCAACATGCTCATCGGTGAAATGGAAGCTTCTGTGCTGGCCTTCCTCATCAAACTTGGAAAAGTTAAAAACATTCTCGAACTTGGAACATACACTGGCTACTCTGCTCTCGCGATGGCCGAACAACTTCCTGACGATGGAAAAGTTATCACCGTTGATATCAATCCTGAGACGACTGAGATCGCCAAGAGATACTGGGCGCAATCTCCTCACGGCAAAAAAATTCAGCAGATCTTAAAACCAGGACTTCTGGCACTGGAAGGTCTTTCAGAAAATTTCGATTTGATTTTCATTGATGCAGATAAAAACAATTACTCAAATTATCTTGAGTGGTCCTTAAAGCATCTTTCAGAAAACGGAATGATTGTTGTTGATAACACTTTGTGGTCTGGAAAAATTCTTCAACCAGGTCTCGATAAACAAACGGATTCAATTATCGCTCATAATGAAAAAGCGAAAAATCTTGAAGGGTATACCAAGACACTTCTTCCTGTGAGAGACGGAATGTTTCTGATCAAGAAGAACTAAGGAACTTCAGTTGAGGGACCCACGGCCGGAAACTGGTTGCGGGTACTCTCAGTTTGCTCTTCCATTCGTTCTACCTGATACGCATCTTGTTTGGCGCTTCCTGAGTCCCAATCAGTGTTCTTCGAAGAACATCCGACAAGAAAGATTGTGCAAATAATGATTAGATGTTTCATACGTTCATTGTAATAAATCCCACACACTCTGTTTCTGAATTCAAAATGAAGCATGTCTCACTCACTTAATCAGTCAGGTTTATAACTCAAGAAATTCTCAATTTGCTTGGCCGATAGTTTCCAAATAAAACAACTCCCTTTTTAATCATATGTTCAGAGGAGGTCCTGATGAGACTGACTGAATTTATGGTGATCATTGTAGCTGCTCTCATGTTTCTTATCCCAACTATGAAGAAAGAAACAACTGCTTTTGAACGTGAGGCCCAGGAAGAAGCTCCTATGGAAGAAGTCCTGGAAGAAATCAACACGTATAAAGTGACGTATGAAGCGAAGTCTCCTTCGGAAGAACCAATAGCTGATATTATCTGGATGAAGAAGGCCGCAGAAATTGCAAAGGATGCAGGAATTCCTTACTTCAATGTGCTTGAGCAAAAAATTCGTAAACAATATGTTAAAAAATTTAATAAAGAGCTATCAGTTGTTGAAGGCGTTATTGAACTCGACAACGATCCGATGAGAGCAGAATTTGATGCTCAGGAAATCGAGAGTCTTGTTCTTACGGAACGACCGTAACCTCTTCCACTGATCCAAGAGTCCTGTCGTAGACTTCAAGACTCAAAAGCGCGACAAACGCTCCACCAATCGCATCGTAAAGATAGTGCTGTCCGATGGCGATCGCTGAGTAACTGATAAGGATCGCAATCCCCGTAAAGAAAAGCGAAAGCCGTGGATGCTGTCTTACCGTAAGTGCTGCGATCACTGATGTACTGACATGAGTACTAGGGAAACAGTTAAACGGTTTATCTGCTGAGAACAAAATTTCAAAAGCTAATTTCGTTATTGAGTCCACACCTTCCATCGGGATTCCCGGGCGATCGATCGTGCTCGGGAAAAGAAAAAACACAGCATTTGTAATCACCGTCAGGATGAAAAAAAGCTGCAGGAAGTGGATATGCAGACTAATCGTTCTTAAATAAAAGAACATGACGATCGGAAGAAGGTAGGCCGCGAGGTAGATATAAATCCAGTAAGGAGAGAAAACCACAAGGTCATCAAAAGATGTGCGGGGTAAGTGCCATAAATCGAAGTACTGAAAGTTGTTATTAAAGAGGTATAAACCCGCATAAATAGCGAGAACGCCTATGAAAAGCCCGATGTCTTTAAGTAGTGTGCGACTGACCATTGTTTAATCCTTATACAGTGTAGAAAGTTTACCCCTTCACGGCGTTTCCGGGGGGCCCATTGTAAAAATGACTTACTATGTGTTCATGAAGACTACAGTCACATTTATCCCGGGCATGTTCAGCCCCTTTATCAATACCTTTTTGGGTACCTATTTCATTGATCAAATGGAGTATCTTAATGCCCGCAAAATCGATCATGAAGTGATGCCGATTCATACGGAAGGATCTCTTGATAAGAACGCAGAAATCATCCGTGACAATGTTCAAAACAAACAAAACATTGTGGCCTTCTGTCATTCAAAAGGCGGCATTGATCTTCTTCATGCCCTGATCACATTCCCTGAAATTCAAACGAAGTTTAAAAAGATCATCTTCATGCAGTGTCCGTTCTGGGGCACTCCCCTTGCTGACTTCGCTTTAAATGGTCGCGGTACTAAGATCGCCACAAAAGGAATTTTCAAAGTCCTTCTGAACGGTGACATCATCTCAATTGTTGAACTCACGAGAAGCTCACGTGCTGTGTATATGAATAAAAACGAAGCAGCGATCCAGCACATCCTTTCAACGATTGAGGTTGAATGCATTGGAAGTAACAAACTTCCTGAGCGCGGACGTTTTGATTCAATCCTAAAAATTCCAAGAGACTTCATTAATTTAAAATACGATGTTCCCAACGACGGCATGATTCCTACATCAAGTGCGTTCATACCAGGAGCACGTCGTTTTACCTATGATGATCTTGATCATGCATCGGCCGTGATCCGACTGACTCCTCAAGTTTTCGACAGAAGGGCCTTCAGTCACAGGATTTTTGAAGGAGCGCTCTCATGAAAGCTAAATATTTCCTTCAGGAAAATAGATTCCTTCTAAAATTCTTCGCGGCCAAAAGTCCGTGGACGGTTTTATATTTCGTTCTTCCGCTTCTTATCCTTCTTGGACTTCTCATGAGAGAAGAAGGTTTCCGTGTGACAGGTATCCTGATTGCACTCCCTTTATCTTTTCTTTACTGGTCTCTCGTTGAGTACCTGATTCATCGTTGT
>JBEIQF010000251.1:0-5222 GCA_040376635.1 Halobacteriovoraceae bacterium | reverse complement strand
GGAATCCGCAAGTCGCTTGAACTCGCGGATCTGACTCCACCTACGGAAGAACTGTAACGCAACTCTACATCTACCGGTAGATGTAGAGTTGCGTTAATTATTTAATCAAAAGCTCATGCCCTTCAGAAAACCCTACAAACTCTGGCGCATAAAGCGGCTGAATGGTCGCAGGACCTGCTCTGAACTTACCCGTCGTCGATGCAAGCACACGATATTTAAACGTGTACTGGCCCTGAGGAAGGCGCTCAAAGAAGAAGTTTGTTCCTGAGTCGCGGATCTCTTCATACCAATAGATCCCAAGATCCCATTTGTGTTTTGAGGTTCCATCAACCGGTTCAAATCCAGCAGCACGAGGATCACGAAGGTGAACGTATTCTGCCTGGTGTTTAGTCGTGAGAGAAATCTGAACTTCGACTTCATCGCCAATTGCAACTGAATCACCTTCATTAATTGGTGTGAGTTTCCCAGCATCACGCTTGAAATACTTTCTTGAAACCTTGAAGAAGTCACCGACTGCAGTCTTCGGAAGTTTTTCCGTTGAGTAGTGCCACGTTGCCGATGCGAATGCGAGCCCCGGAGTTGATTTCTCCACCACAACAGGTACTGGATCTTTTCTGACGATCTGATTTTTCTTTCCGGTGTATTTGTCCGGATCAAAATCAAACTGCTGAGTCTCTCCACCCATGGTGACCTTGATCTTTTCTTTTACGCCAAGCTGTTTTGTTTTCTTCAGGTAGTGCGTAAGAGAATAAAGAACCTCTGCCGTACCACGAGTGGATTTCCAGTGATTCAGTTTTTTATTCAGGAATAACCAGTGAACCATGCCATCAAGAGAATCACGTTTTGATCCCAGTTCTGAGCCCGTTCTGAGCGCCATCGCATGAGTTTCAATCGTATCGTTATACCAAAGCCACGAACGGTCTTCGGCGGCCCAGTGAGTGCCTTCATCATCACTTGTCTTGGATGAATCCATCACTGAATCCCAGACAAGTTTTGCATCCCCTTCACGCTTCTCGCGCTTTAATGTCATCGCGAGATAAGACTTGAGATAAGGTGAGTGATCTTTCCAGTGTCGGAAACTGAAATCAAGCATCACCTTTCTTTCGGCCGGAGTGAAGACGTTTCCAGACCACGATGTATCCGGATAGTTTGAGAGAACGTAATTTAAGAATGTGACAAATTCCCAGCCAACATCATGGCCCATGAGATCTCTCACGACTTCATTGATGTAGTGATCGTGAAGGTAGCCCCATGCTTTTGAGATCATCGGTTTGGGAACATCAACCTTGAACTCCAATGCTTTTGAGAATCCATAGAGAAGATAGAGAGTCTGGTAAGGTGATGGAGGCCCACCCGAGAACCAAGGGAAACCACCACTCGCAGTCTGAGACTCTTCAAGCATGCGGAGGTTTTTATTTCTGGTGTTGCGGGCGATATCAGGATGTAGAACTGAGATGAGTTCATCATCCTGCCCCCCTTTCGCGACAGCAAGCCATGGGGCCTCTTCAAGAGCGAGTTTACGATTTGGATCCGGCTCACTCCACTTTTCAAATTGCGTTTTGCGGGAAGACATCTCACGCGCCATCTTGCTCACCTCAGGAAATTCCTTGAACACTGAAGAAAGAATTCCTGTGGCCACAAAACTATTCATCATCTGTTCCGTGCACTGATAAGGATAATTCACAAGATAAGGCACGCTTGAGAGAACTGAGTAGAACAGTTGAGCGTCCAGAGTTACAACAAAATTATCATTCACAAGAGACGGATCGTTGTGAATCGGAAAAATGAGTTCTTTCCTGTCTTTATTCTTGAGAGTGACAAATTTAGATTCTGCCAGATGCATGCGACCAGGTAGCACCGGGAGCGGACGGATTTCACCATCACTGATATTGCCTGATCTCGCGATCACTTTGACTGAAACAGCTCTCGCACCAACTGGTGCCTTCACTTTGAAAGTGAGATTTGCTGAGCCACCTGCTTTAGCTGAGAATTTTGCTTTCGCCTTATCTAGTGCAAACTCATTTGCGATCGATTTTTTACCTTCCTCATCCATGATGTCGAACTCAACTTCGCCGTTCATGTCTTTATCTGAGGAATTATTCAGCACAACTTTTAATTCTGCTTCATCACCTTCACGGAAGAATCGAGGAAGATAAGGTCTAACCATCAATTCTTTCACTGTACGGGTTTCTTTATTTACTTTTCCGTTCTGAAGATCCTTAGACACAGCATGTGCCCAGACCTGCCAGGATGTGACGGAATCTGGAACAGTGAATTCAAAACTTACTGAACCATCTTTCCCCGGAACAAGATGAGGTTTCCAGAATCCATTTTCAGAAAAATTCGTACGCATTTCAACCGGCTTAGGAGCTTCAACAAGAACAGAGTTCGATGCATCCATCGATTTCTTTTTCTCGGCCATCGGTGCGGCCGCTGAAGGCATGGCATCTGCCATCGCGGAAGACTCAAAGGCCATACTTTCCGTCATGCCTTTCGACATCATCATGCCGCCACGGCTCCCACGCCGACCAGGTCCACCAATACCGTAATTTGGATAGAACTTCAGATAATCGACTTGATGACCTTTGAACTCAATGTCGTAAGGGAAATAACTTCGATTGGTATAAACCAGAATCGCAGGTCCGAGCTCCGACTCTGGAAAATTCACTCCCGTATTTGTCGCATAAATGCCGACAGGTAATGGAGTTGTATGCGGAGTGAAACTATCAAGACTCTTGTCATACATATAAGCGAGCATTTCAAAGGCGTCAGTCTCAATCTTGCGACCATTCTTGCCTTTGATTGTTACGGCCCACGTTTCTTTTGAACCTGGACGAAGCTTGTCTCTCATCGAAGAGAAGGCCACTTCAACTTCTTTATTGGTCCATGGAACCAGGAGTGACTTACTAAATTTCATGACCTGATAGTCCGTAACCATTCGCACAGAGAAACCCATGCCTCCACGATCTTCTTCCTTAATCGGAATCTCGATCAGGGACATGTCTTTACCAGCAGTGATTTCCTGACGTTTGAACAATCTTCCTTTTTTAAATGTTTCAAGGATGATTCTCTGACCAGGAAATCCACTCATCACAAGAAGTCTCGCCTTCTCGCCAACTTCGACCGATGAATTTTGAAGAGCAAAAAATCCGGGAAGTTTGAAGTTTGTTTTTTGACCCACGACCATGAATTCTTTCTGGGTATCAAACTTTGTTCCGAACGAATCTGTCGTCTCATAAATTAAACGATAAACTCCTTCATTCAATTCAGGGAGATTTACTTCAGACAATCCTTTGCCATTATGAGTGACTTCACCTGATTTGATACCTTCCCCTGCTTCCCAATCACGAAGATAGTATTCAGGCTGGTAGTTCATCGTCCAGCGTCTGAGTTTTAAATCATCCGGATGTTTAAAATCTTTTGAGCTTAGTTTTTTAAGCTCTTTTGGAAGTGGGAGATCCGACGGAGTAAGCGTTTGTTTCGGTTCAACGAGTTTAACTAATTTCCACTTCCCTTTTCCAGAAAGAGGTTTCCCATCAAGATCACTCCTGAGCAAACTCACTTTCGGTTTATCTTTCACAAGATAAAATTCATCATTCATCGTGATCAAAGCATTCACCGCTGTGAAGCCAATTGTTGTGTTAAACGAAGTGCTTTGAGTTTCCCCACCTTCATCTGTCACATCGATTTTCACTGAGTAGGAATACTTCACATCATCCATATCACTTGAAAATTTTTCATCAGCTGTCGGAGTGAACTTAATCTCAAATTCACCGTTTGATGCAAGCTTCGATACTCCCGAAGCAATAAGAGCACTCCCTTCATTGCCTCCCCAGTTCCATCCGCCCCAGAAGCACCACCAAGGAAGAATCACAGTTCTATGAACTGTCCATTTCGCCGTCCCAACCGAAAGTGGCATGCCAAAATAATATTTTCCTGTGCCTTTAATGACAGCATCACGATTCAGCCTGAATTCAGCTCCCTTATCAGACATCTCAACCAGAAATGTTGGACGCTTGTATTCTTCGATCTTCACATAACTATGGCCACCGTGAGTGGATGTGATACTCCAGTTGCCGAGGAGTCTTCCTTTCGGAATCAAAAATTCGCCGGAAGCTGAACCAAATTTGTTAGTCCTGACTTTTTTAGAAAGGACTTTTTCGCCGTTAGCATCCTGAAGGGTAACTTCAACATCTTTAGATGCATCAACCTTAAAATTATTTTCAGTTTCGCCATTGTAGGAAACAATCTTCCACAGAATCTTCTGATCAGGACGATAAATAGACCGATCGGTGTAGATGAACGAATCACTCACTCTGTTATCTGATCTACCATAAGAATACATGTAAGTTGGATTACGTGATCCGATGATGTTGCCGTCTTTCTCTACAATAAAGAAATAATTACCATTATTGCGGGAGAGAACTGACTTCATGTTGAAAGTTGCTACACCATTGGCATCGGTCTTCTCTTCTTTCTGAAATGTATGACCTTTCTGATAATCGGCCGTGTAAAGTGAAACAATCGCACCCTTGACAGCTTCCCCGTTAGAACCTTTAGCGACTTCAACCTGAAAGGCTTCCTTCAAATAGTCACGGTTCACATCAAAAGTATAATCACTGAAGAAAAGCTGAATCCCCTGAATCACTCCGGTCTGAAACGTTTCTTCATTTGAGGCCATAATGACATAAAAACCATTCTTATGTTTTGGCGGAACAACGTAGGCCATATGGTTGTTATAATCTTCAGTCTCTTTCAACTGAGTGTTCCACGTATGCGTTGGTTTTGCTTTAAGCAAACCTTCAAGCTCGCGGTATCCCGGACGAAGAGAATAATCCTTAGTGTTCTTGATGAATTCTTTGAAATCCACCGCCACACTCCGGAAATAAAGCTTACGGAGGTTTTTATAATTGATACCTATCGTACGTTTAGAATTCGTATCGATGTTCATGCCTTCAACTGAAAGCGAAGGTTGTTCGATTTCCTTGATGATGTCGCGGCATTTGCCGGCACCGACAGATGATGGATAAAGTTTTGTACCCTTCGTGGCAAATTGGTGTGCCTTGATCTTTCCATCAGAATCAGATGACACTTTCCAGAAGTCTGCGAGCAAAGCGTATCCAATCGTTACCCAAGGCACAGAATACTTTTCTAGATCCTTTGTGAGCATAGAGATCAGGTCTTTCTTTGATTTCTCTGAACTGAAGTGTTGAGCGAAGATG
>JBEIQF010000470.1:0-2158 GCA_040376635.1 Halobacteriovoraceae bacterium | reverse complement strand
TGGCCGAATCCGTTACCGTTATTTTTGAATGTCTGAATTTGCTGTCTAATCCAAATTGGATTTTTGCAATGAGTGCATCTCCCACTGTTTCAACCTGTGATTCAGAAGTAATGTATGGTCCTGCAAAAGTTCGATTCAATCTAAGGCTTGAAGTGTTTAGAATTGAATATGGGCTATGAGGGTTTATAGAATTGCTGTAGTCAAAGTAAAGATCAGTCTCACCATATACACTGAGATGGTTCATTTTCCCTTCGGTAGTATAGTAATAATTAAGTTCTCTTCCGTCAGGCAAAGTCACCTTCGTAAGTTCTTTATCTAAATTGTACTCATATGAAGTTTTTCCACTTTCCATCGTTACTTGTGGTGGTAGGTATTCACCTAGAAGCTCCATTTCATTGTAAATGAATTGATGGTACTTGTTGTTCGGAGTTGTGAGATTGATCATTCTGCCATTCTGGTCGTATGAGAATTTAGTGATTAGATTTCCTGGGCGAATTTCCGTAGTCGTCCGTCCCATATTATCTTTTGAGTAGTCAGTAGTTTTTCCGATAGCGTTCACTGTTTGAATCAAATACCCACGCCAGTCATAGTTTAGATTCGTAACTCGATCACCTTGAGTGATTTTTATGATCTTTCCATCATTGTTATAGGTGTAGAGGACTGGTTTCAATGTTCCCGTCTGAGACATCGTCATCTGTTCAAACTGGTTGATGGATGATTTGCTGGTTTTTCCTTCGGCCGTAATAGATTCCCAGGTCTTAGTGCTTCCTGTGTAGTTGCTTGAGAAGAGAGTATCGTTCCCATCTTTCGTAACGACAGTCATCGCAGCTGGTGAGAAAGTTTGTCCCGGAGCACTTAGTGTTGCTGTTTTAACTGTATCCGTTAAAACACTGCTATTGCCTGCTTTGGTGAGCGCTTGAATATTGTCTGGATCAACCATGACTTTATTTTAGTCGGAAAACTTAATGACTAGGCACTTAATAAAAATTTAGAGATTAGTTTACTTGAATCGAAATCGTCGACGTCCCATCTTGTTTCTTATTCAGCACCAGATTCACCGGAATCGCCTGCGTAAGCGTCTTGATGTGAGAAATCACACCAACCATGAGGCCTCTCGTCTGAATCTGATTTAACATATCGAGAACGTCTTCCAATGAATCCTGATCAAGCGTTCCGAAACCTTCATCAATGAACAATGAATCGATTTCCGCCTGACCTCGGGTCATTTCCGCAAGACCAAGGGCCATTGCAAGAGACACCATGAACGTTTCACCACCGGAGAGTGTTGAGACCTTACGTTTACCGCCTTCGCGGAATTTATCAAGGATGAAGAACTCAGGACTCATCTTCATGGATTTTGTCTGGTGAACGATTTCGTAGCGACCCTGGCAAAGTTTCTGAAGTTCGTCGTTTGTTTGAAGGATGAGATTCTCTTCAACGAGTGAAAGGACAAATGTACGAAGCTCATCTTTACCGAGTACTTCAAAGAGGCGCATCTTACGAGAGAGGGCCTCATTCACATCTTTTGCTTTAAGCTCAAGAAGCTGGATCTTATCCTGGAGTTTTTCCCATTCAGCAAGGCGAGTTGATACCGACGCAAAATTCATGCGTGATTCGTTCGCGATGTTCTTGAATGTATCTTTCTCGCCTTTGATCAAATCTTTCAACGGACCAAAAAGTTCCGGAGGAGATTTGAAATCAAGAGTAAGGTCTTTCAGACGATTGATCTCAGGTTTATCGTTTTGAGAGCTGAGTTCACGAACGAGGTGAAGCTCTTTTGTAAACAAGAGGTCGTTGTCTTTATTCTGTTCTTCGATCTGATTGATTCGCACCTGAGCGGTTTTAACGGCCGTTTCCTGGTCCTTTAATTCTTTGATGTGCTTATCGTTAGCTTCTCTTGCTGAATTTACTTCCTGATGGATTTTAGAAATCAGAACAGATGCTTTTTCGCCTTTAAGATTCTTCTCAAGCTCGGATGATAGATCAGCGATTTTAGCAGATAGAGTCTCTTCTTCTTTTTTTAGAGATTCGATCTCTGAAGTAAGTTTCGTTTTCTGCTCTGAGAGGTAAGTCTTTTCCTGAACGATCTTTTCAAGTTTCGCTTCAAGCTCAAGGCACTTCCCAAGATTCTCAGAGAGGATTTTGAGATCACGAATTG
>JBEIQF010000062.1:0-12678 GCA_040376635.1 Halobacteriovoraceae bacterium | reverse complement strand
TTACGTCTGAAGCAGCAGACTTCTCAACAGCTTTACCTTGAGCAGTGAAAATACCACCGTTGATTTTAAGAAGATCCGCTCTCTCCATTCCATCTTTACGAGGAACTGAACCAACGCAAACAACAAAGTTAGCGTCTTTGAAAGCTGTATTTAGATCTGAAGTTAAAACGATGTTTTTAAGAAGAGGAAATGCACAGTCCTCAAGTTCCATCGCTACACCTTTAAGTGCAGGAAGAGCTTGTTCAAGCTCGAGAAGCTGAAGTTCAACTTCAGTCTCAGGTCCTAGCATTTGTCCTGAAGCAATTCTAAAAAGAATGGCATATCCGATCTGTCCGGCCGCACCTGTGACAGCAACTTTGACTCTTTTCTTGGCCACAAAAACCTCCACTATGTGAGTTTAAAATAATGGACTAATTATAAGGGAAACTGCCCCCTAGATCACCTTTTATTCGTCTCGCCTAGACAAATTCTTAGCTTGAAGCATAGTATTAAGACTAAATCCGTTTTAATTTTTCCGAGGTAAACTTTGGATTCACAGAATAGAAATCAAGGCGGCCAGTCTTCTGGCGGTCAGCAATCAGGTGGCGGACAAGGCGGCGGCGGTGGCAATCGCAGACGTCGTCATCGTGGCGGCGGAGGCGGACAAAACCGTCAGGGCGGCAACGCTCCTCAGGATGGCCAGCCACGTACAGCTGCTCCTCGCCCTCAGGGACCACGTCCTGAAGGCCAGCAAGGCCAACAAAGCCGTAACCAGGCCGAGAACCGTAATAGAAGCCATCAGGGTGGAAATCGCAGCAGAAGCCGTTCTGGGCGTGTTTTAACGACGAATCAGGTTCTGGTTAAATACGATAACCTTCTTGAGCAGCATTTAATTACCCGCAGAAAATATTACGAGTATTTTAATCGTGTAGATGAGCGCCAGTTGTACAAGCTTGAAAAGAACTTCTTTGATTCAATTGAGCATCTCAGACGATTTGAGGCGAATCTCGAGCCATGGCAGAGAGAGGCCCTTGAGAAGCGCAAAACTGAGCGCTACAAGCTTGACCTCACGTACTCAAATAATCGTGACTGGAATCCTGAAGAGATCGCTAAGGCCGGATTTGAGCCGGACGAAAACGAAGATCCCCATTTTAAGGATTCTCAGAAAGAAGCATTTGAAGAGTACAAGGAAGATACTGAGGAATCAGTTGGAACTTACGAAGATTATCTCCGCCTTAAAGGGCAGGTATAAAATAAAAAAGCCAGGTTTGACCTGGCTTTTTTTTTGTCTTGAATTTGAATTTTATTTAAATACCGTCTGTACCAGTCGCGCCGAAGTTAGCTGTAAGTGTGTTGTTCACTTCAGAAGCTTTTTCTTTCTTAACTGGCTTGATGTTGTAGAGGTAGTTATTAAGAGTTTCTTCCTGGTCTTTTAGGATAGCAGCTTTTAATTCTTCAGCTGGGATATCTAAAACTTCAGAAACTTTACGGAGCATTTTCAAAGGAATATTACAAAGCGCACGTTCAACGTTAGAGATAAACTGGCCGTTTTTGTAACCTAGAAGATGAGAAAGTTCAGACTGAGAGTAACCTTTTGGATGATTCATTCTTTTCGTACGAATAAGCTGAGCAATGTTCTTAAAGCAACGCATGTGTTCTCCGTCTAGGTTGTGGCGAGATTCAAAATAATATTCATTTTTTGAAGAATGTCATTCACCATTCACAAAAAAATTATTATCTATCTTATCGGACCAATTGTTTTGAAACTATCCGGGAAAAATTTTTATGAAGCTAATTTCGTGGAACGTTAACGGTATACGCTCTGTGTATAAGAAGGGATTTGTTGAATGGTTCACTCGAGAATCACCAGATATCCTATGCCTACAAGAGACGAAAGCAGATTTCGATCAATTCCCGATAGAATTGCGAGAAATGAAGGAACATGCAATTTCTCATAGTTCTGCTGAAAAAAAAGGTTACTCTGGGGTCGCCACATTTTCTCGTCCGAAACTTCTTGACACGAAAAAGATTGAAAAACATTCATTTGATTCGGAAGGGAGAGTTCTCATTCACGAATTTGAAGATTTTTTTCTCTTGAATTGTTATTTTCCAAATGGGCAACGAGATCACAACAGAGTTCCGTTCAAACTAGAATTCTGTGATGAAATCCTCGCAAAAACGAATGAATTAAAAAAGAAAAAACCTGTGATCATCACGGGTGACTTCAACACGGCCCATAAAGAAATCGATCTTGCTAATCCAAAAACGAATAAGAACACGACTGGATTTCTTTTAAATGAACGTGCCTGGATGGATAAATTTATTTCTGAAGGATATATCGATATTTATCGACAACTGAATCCCTCAACGACTGGTGCCTATACATGGTGGAGTAATATGCCAGGTGTGCGTGCCAGAAATGTGGGATGGAGAATTGATTACTTTTTCATCACACCGGATCTGTTGCCGAAAGTGAAGAGTGCTTCTATTCAGCCTGAAGTGATGGGATCAGATCATTGTCCGATCGTTCTGGAACTTTTATAGCAATGATTTAACTTTCTCAACCAGTTCCTGGAACTTAATGGGTTTGTAGATAATCATGTCGTAACCGAGACTGTGTGACTCAGCAGGGTTTTCAAGGTTACCGGTTACGAGAATGATTTTACCATGAAAGAGATTTTCTTTTTTAATGATCTTAAAAAGTTCAAAACCACTTCCCGAAGGCATTTTTGCATCCGAAATAATGAGATCATATTTGTTTTTTCTGATCATCGAAATCGCTTCATCAAAATCTGAGCATGTTTCAATCGGAAGACCTTCATCTTCAAAAAAACTGGCCGCAAGATCAAGTAGATCTACTTCGTCGTCGATATAAAGAATGCGTGATTTACTCATAGAAATTCTTGCCCTTGTTGAAGTAGGAGAATTATGAACTACTCCCCTATGCCCAAAGGACTACTTCCCAAAAAAACGTTAGACTCTAACTACTTACAGTTAGAGTCTAAACTCGGCAAAATAATTGATCTTAAGGTAGAACGGCAAGAAACGTTGGCTAGATAGTACTAACGACACGACCTTTCAAATACACATCTCTCACTAATTCAGAGTACTTCTCACGCTTTGACTTATGGGGTTCAATCAGAAGTTTAAGGGCAGACTCAGCATCTCCCGGAAGTTTATTTTCAGGTAATGGCACAACAATGAAACTTGCTTCCTTACCTTTATTCAAATTTCCTGAACGCTTCCCGCAATTAAGAATATCTGCACCGGCAAGTGTCGAACGGAAGAATGCTTTCGTGTATGTCGCTTCTTTATGTCCTTTACGATTGTGCTGATGAACAAAACTTCTCATGACATCAAACATAGAGAGAAACGGACCACCACCGATATCAGATCCAAGTGCCCAGCGAACTTTTGCTTTTTCAATTTTCTTGAAATCAAAAAGTCCTGAACCAAGACCCTTCTCTTTTAGTGGAGCATTGGATGTAGGACAATGGATAACTGCTGTTTTCGTTTTATTTAAAATAGCGAGCTCTTTATCAGAAAGATGAATCCCGTGACCCATAAGAGAATTTTTTCCAAGCATTCCCGTCTTTTGATAGATTTCTGTATAGCTTGCTACTTTTTCAAATCCTGGAAGTTTTCTGTAGATAGAAAGAACGAAATCAATTTCCTGAGGGGTTTCTGAAAGATGTGTTTGCTTGAAAGCTTTTGCTTTATCAGCAAGCTTACTTCCTTCGAGCATCACCTTTGGTGTCGTCGTAATAGCAAAACGTGGAGTGAAGGCATGCTTCGGACCATGTTTTTTCAAAAGGCGTTTCGTGATTGATAATGATTCCTCTTCGGTCTGAGTAAGCTCAGCTGGAGAATTCATATTCATGAGAACGTTACCGATGACGAAATGACCTTGAGCCTTTTTTAAAGCAACATCAACTGCGTGTTCATGAATTGAAGAGTAACATGCGCCACCAAGAGTTCCGTGATCAACAAGCTTTTTGAAAAACTCAATCGCTCTCTTTTGCGCATACTTTTTATCTTTAAACTTCATTTCAGTAGGAAATGTGTATTTCTCGAGCCAGCCAAGAAGAGAATCTTTCGGCATCTCTCTCACATCATCCTGCACCCAGTGAAAGTGCATGTCATAAAATCCAGGCATGATAGCAGCATGACCGAAGTCTTTTGTGTTCTTGGGATTCATTTTACCGGCATATTTCTTCACGCCTTTCTCAAGCGGAAGTATATCAACGATCTTAGGGTCTTTTCCTGTAGCTTCAGTCACTAGAAGACCATGAGTGTAGTAATCACATTTGTGATCATTTTGAGGATTTAGAATAGTTGCAATATAAAACTTCAGTTTTTGCATTGCCATAGGAGGTCCTTTTAACTTGTGGGCTACTTCTTTTATCATGTAACCTGAGTAGCATATGAGAGAGAGAATTTTACTTCAAATTTTGGCTTTTGTCTTTGTTGTTTTACCTATGAGGGCCCACTCTGCTGCCACTTTAGAGATTCATGAACTGGCCTTCCTCTCAGTCAATTCAGCCATTACTCCGGCGACCTATGATTACCTGAAACAAAACTTTGAAAACCTTCCTGATCAATCACTGATTATCTTAAAACTCAATACACCCGGTGGCCTTGTCACAACGACTAAAGACATCATCACGATGGCCGCCAGGAAAAAGCGCCCTTTAGTTGTCTGGATAACTCCGGAAGGAGCCTCTGCTTCATCTGCGGGTGCGATTATTGCATCTGCGGCCCACTTTATCTTTATGTCACCGGGAACCAACATGGGTGCTGCAACTCCGGTCGGGCTTGGCGAAGACATCAAGGAAAGTGATGGTAGAAAAAAAGCGCTTAATGATCTGACTGCTCTTGTTCGATCACTCAGTATTTCCCGTAATAGACCAACCGAGCCTTTTGAGAAGATGATTACAGAGGCAGAATCATTTACTGCAACTGAATCACTTAACCTGAAAATTATCGATGGCGTCGTCTCAACTCAGGATGAGATGCTTGCTGTGCTTAATGGTAGAACTTTTAATCTTGCAGGTACAGAAACTAAGCTTGTTGTGAAAAATGTACTTTCAAAAATTTATGAACCAACAATTGGTCAGAAGATTCTGGAAGTCATTGCGAACCCTTCTACTGCGTACATCCTGTTTCTCATTGGTGTTGCTCTGATCTATTTTGAACTTCAGGCACCCGGTGGTTTTATCGCCGGTACTTTAGGAGTTTGCCTTCTCATCCTTGCAGGTATCGCCTTTCAAATCCTCCCTCTGGACTGGGGATCAATGGGATTAATCGTAGCAGGAATTTTTCTGCTAATACTTGAATTGTATGTCGTGAGTTACGGTTTATTAGGAATAGCGGGGGTTGCAACATTTGTGATGGGATCCCTTTTCCTCTTTCATGGGGACTCAGGATTTATCAGTGTTCAGTACAATGTCATCATTTCTGCACTTCTCGGCGTATTTCTCACATCGGGATTGATTGCGTGGTTTTTATGGAAAGAAAATAAAGCGAAGAAACCCGAAAACTTCTTTCTGCCTGTGGGTGCAGATGGATCAGTTCTCACTGTTATTAATGAGCGGGAATATCAGGTTAAAGTGCGTGGAGAAATCTGGCGTGCTTTTTCAAATGAAAGCTTTAAGGTGAATGATCCTATAGTGGTTTCTGAAGTAGATACGAACAAACTGATTATTAAAATAAAAAAGCCGGTTTAACTTTTAAGGAGCTCGCATGTCACTTACGTTTTTGCCTTTTATTATCTTTGCTGGATTGATTCTATTCAGCACATTCAAAGTTCTTGATGAGTATGAGCGTGGAGTCATCTTACGTCTTGGTAAATTCACTGCAGTTCGTGGACCGGGACTTATCATTCTGATTCCAGGCCTTGAAAAAATGATCAAAGTTGATTTACGTCTCGTTACGATGGACGTTCCTTCACAGGACATTATCTCAAAAGATAACGTTACTCTTAAAGTGAACGGAGTTGTTTACTTCAAGGTCAGTAACCCTGAACACGCCATCATCTCAGTTGAAAACTATTATCATGCAACAGCTCAGATTGCTCAAACGACTCTTCGTTCAGTTGTCGGCCAGTATGAGCTTGATGAAATTCTTGCTCACAGAGATGTGATCAATGGAAAACTTCAATCCATCCTTGATGAACTCACTGATTCATGGGGTATCAAGGTGACTAACGTTGAAGTTAAAGCGATTGACCTTCCATTAGAGATGCAAAGAGCCATGGCAAAACAAGCTGAAGCTGAACGTGAAAAACGTGCAAAAATCATTTCAGCTCAGGGTGAATATGAAGCTTCTCAGAAACTGGCACAAGCGGCGCAGGTACTTGGAGAGCAGAAAGATGCGATCACTTTGAGATTTTTAGAGACGATGAGAGAGATTGCGGGATCGAATAACAGTTCAACTACGTTCTTCCCGATTCCTGTGGATTTTCTTGGTAAGCTGATTAACAAAGATAAATAAAAAAAAGCGGCCCCAAGAGGGCCGCTTTTTTTATGCTTATTTTCTAGAAGATTCTGTCACTCTGATTTTTGCGTGAACAAGTCTGTTGTCTGAGCTGATACAAACACTTTCAAACACAGTTAATGATTTATTAAGCTGGTTAGTAAGAGCTTTAAAATTCGTGTTTGATTTCTCAATCACGATTCTATCAACTAGTGGTTTATCAAATCCAAGAACAACCTGAACGATCGGTGTGACTGATACTTCTTCGTTTCTGAAGTCGATATCCATATTTTCAATCTTGATACCGTAGGCAGGCTTCTTCATGAAGATAACTTCGTTTCTTCTGACTTCAGAATTTTCTTCAGTTTTTGAAACACGATATTGATCACAACCATTGACACGGTCAACGCTCTTGAGAACGAGTGCATATGAATTGCTTACAAATAGAGTTACGAGAGTAGCGAATAGAATTTTCATAGAATCTCCTGTTTGGGAGATTCTAGATGAGAATTAAATAAGAAGTGTGCTTTGTGAAAGGTCTACAATCGGTGTCTAAAGTTTAGACATTACCATTTATTGGGACCAATCTGACGGACGTTTTTATCGATTTTAGGCGTTTCCATGATGGGATTTTCCTGTTCGGTCTGAACAGAAGCTGGACCTCTAGTCGCCTCTTTCTTAAACTTTTCATCATCTTTACGGATGTCTTGTTCAACATCCTGATTCAGGGCCTGGCTGAAATCTATTTTTGTTTTCGCGAATGTACTGAAAGAGACAAGCACCATTAAACAAAGAATAAGTTTCATAGAAGACCTCCACTATCCTTTTTATCGGAAAGTGGAGGTCGAAACTTTAACTAGTTGTTATTTCTTGTTTGGCCCCAGAGGTTTAGTCGTGCGTTTCTGTGGAGTTGTACTGTAATCAAGTGCATCCTCCTCTTCTTGCGCCTGGATCTCTGCTGGATTTCTTGGATTTTTCAGAGGTCCGCGGGAGAGCGTTGTATCATCAATTGCCTCTTCATCAGACATAGGAACTCTGTTTGGAGAAGTGTTCATCTCGTCAGTTGTTACACCTGAACTATTGATGATTCCACTTTCACTTGTTGTTGCTGAGTTCGCCTGCTGCTCTTCAATCTTAGAAACTTCTGTGCTCTTCATGACCTCTTTTGATTTCATCGGCGTAACAGATTTCTCATTAAATGTTCCAGGAGGTTTTGTTCCCTCATTTGGATAATAAGTAGCCGCGCTGACTACGCCTGAAATAAGCATTGCTGAAAAAAATAAATTTTTCATAGGTCCCCCTTAACGAATTTGCTTTGGTGCGGATTTTCGCTTGAGTCCCATGTAGATACCGACACCTAATCCTAATACTGCTAAAACTGTGAACATGCTTTCCCCTTTCGTTTGAGAAGAAATCGATTGTTCATTATTATAACTTTCTTTGATGGATAGAGTGACGGCGCAAGAGTCTAACAAATTAACTGACGAAAAAAGGTAAAAAAAAAGGGAGCCTAAGCTCCCTTTTTTTCGTTTAGCGTGTAACTTTACGAAGTGTTTGGTTAAGTTCTTTTTTACGAATACGAATTGATTGTGGTGTTACTTCAACCCATTCATCCTCATCAATCCAGTCAAGTGCCCAGTCAAGAGTTCTTGGAGTGATTGGTGGAAGAATAACGTTTTCATCTTTACCTGCAGTACGAACAGATGAAAGGTGCTTCTCACGACAAACGTTAACGTTAAGATCGTTTGGACGAGTATGCTCACCAACAACCTGACCTTCATAAGTTTGCTCAGTCGGAAGTACGAACTGCTTACCAGAAGAAAGAAGGTTAAAAAGTGCGTATGGAGTAATTTTACCAGCACGGTCAGAGATAAGAGCACCATTCTGACGAGCAAGCATCTTACCAACGTGTGGTTCATACCCAACGAAGTAAGAAGACATAAGTCCCTGGCCCTTAGTATCAGTAAGGAATGTAGAACGGTAACCAATCAAACCACGTGATGGAACATGGAATTCCATACGAGTACGACCTTCACCGAATGGTGACATTGCTTCAAGACGACCCTTACGGATTGCCATTTTTTCAGTGATTGTACCTGTTGATTCATTTGGTACGTCGAGAACCAATCTTTCGAACGGCTCCATAAGTACGCCATCAACTTCTTTAGTAATAACTTGAGGACGAGCAATCATGAGCTCGAATCCAGCACGACGAATTTCTTCGAATACTACCGCAACCTGTAACTCTCCACGCGCTTTCAGGATGAAAACTTTTGGATCGTTTGTGCCTTCGTATTTTAAAGAAACGTTCTTTCTTGTTGCATCTAAAAGGAATTCTTCAAGCTTTCTTGATGTAAGGTATTCACCTTCACGACCTGACATCGGAGATGTTGATACTGATACCTGAACCGATACTGTAGGCGGTTCAACTTCAATACGAGGAAGAGCTTCTGGTTTCTGAGTATCTGCAAGAGTATCACCGATATCTCCGTGCTCAAGGCCCGAAACGATAACGATTTCTCCAGCTTCAGCTGTATCAACTGTCGCCATACCAAGACCATCAAAGATCTGAAGAGAAGTAACTTTGAATGTTTTAACTTTTCCGTCAGCAGGAATGTGAGCAAGTTGCTTACCGTTAGCAATAACTCCGCGCTGAATACGACCTACCATCAATGAGCCAAGGTAGTTTGAATAAGAAAGGTTTGTGATCAAAAGCTGAGCAGGACCAGTCTTATCAAATTTTGGAGATGGATAATAATCAGAAACTAAGAAATCAAGAAGATCGTCCATGTTTCCTTCGCGACGATTTTTATCACGAGAAACATAAGCATTTCTTCCTGAGCCATAATAGAAAGGAATATCAAGATCTACGTCCTTACCAGACATAGAAGCAAGTTCAAGAAGAAGATCTTCTACTTCAGCTTGTACTTCATCAATACGTTCATCGGCACGGTCAACTTTGTTGATGAATACACCAACACGAATTCCGCGTTCCATTGCTTTAGAAAGAACGAAACGAGTTTGAGGAAGAGGGCCTTCAGATGCATCTACGAGAAGAAGAATACCATCTACCATCATAAGAGAACGTTCAACTTCACCACCGAAGTCGGCGTGTCCTGGAGTATCCAGAAGGTTGATTTTTGTTCCTTTCCAACGAATAGCACAGTTCTTAGCTTTAATTGTAATTCCGCGTTCACGTTCGAGCTCGCCAGAATCCATGACACGTTCCTGCACCTGTTCGTGCGCAGAAAAAGTTCCTGAGTTCTTAAGAAGTTGGTCTACTAGAGTCGTTTTACCGTGATCCACGTGCGCCACTACAGCGATGTTCTTTAAATTCATGCGTTAAATACCTTTGTGTTGAATGGGGGTACTCTAAATGAAAAGGTGCAAAAAGACGAGTTAAAGTTAGGCGAGTAGCCCTTCTTCTTTAAGGATAGAAAGCGCGCATTTTACTCCATCTACGGCAGCAGATGTAATTCCTCCAGCATATCCGGCACCCTCTCCACAAGGATATAGGCCCTTATGAGATGTCGAAATGAGCGTCGATTTGTCGCGAAGAATAGTTAAAGGTGCGGAAGTTCGTGTTTCTGGAGCAATTAACAGGCCCTCTTCATAAATAAAGCCCGGAAGATCACGGTTGAATTCGTTAAGACCTTTTTTAAGATGCTCAATGACGAATTCCGGGAATATCTGACGAATATCGGCCTTAAAAATACCGGAAGGTGACGACGTTTTAGGAAGCGGCTTATCGTTAAGCTTACCTTCCATGAATTCTTTGATCGTCATTGCGGGAAGTTCCCGGCCAGTTGCATGCTTTTTAGAAAGATCATAGGCCTTCTGTTCAACTTCGTGCTGGAAGTTGAGTCCTGCCATGAGTGACTTATCTTTGAGATCACGATCTGACTTAACTGCAACAACGAGTGCAGCATTTGACCATGGACTATTACGAGCATAGTTACTCATTCCATTTACAACGATTCCGTCTTTCTCTGTTCCAGATGAAAGGACATAACCACCAGGGCACATACAGAAACTATAAACACCCCTGTCAGTCCATTTATCGTGCCAGCTCAGTCGGTATCTCGCAGACCCCATTTCTGGAGCTTCACAAAACTTACCATGTTGAAGTGAATCGATGTAACGACGTGGATGTTCAACACGAACGCCGATAGCAAAATCTTTTGGTTTCATCGCCACCTGGATTTTTTCCAGATGATGGTAGAGGTCCTGCGCAGAGTGACCAGTTGCGAGGACAACGTGATCTGAATAAAGAGTTTCACCTGTTGAAAGTTTCACACCAACAGCTTTATTCCCTTCCGTGAGGATCTCAGTCACCTTAGTGTTATAACGGATGTCACAATTCTGAGCACGAAGCCAGTTTGAAATCTGAGTAATGATCGTTCTGATCTTATTTGAACCAAGATGAGGATTTGAAACGTAAGCAGTATCAGCAGGAGCGCCGAAGTCTACAAACTTCTCCATCACATATTGAACGAGATCTGATTTGATACGAGTAATGAGTTTTCCGTCTGAGAACAGTCCTGCTCCACCTTCTCCGTAACAAACGTTTGTTTCAGGATCAAGCTCACCATATCGCCAGAATTTTGCAATATGAAGCATGCGCTTTGAAGCATCATCGCCTCTTTCAATCACAATGCTTGGTATGCCGTATTCAGCTAAACGAACAGCACAGAACAATCCACCGGGCCCAGCTCCGATGATGATCGGACGTTTTTTAAGTTCAGGAAGCTTAGGAAATTTCTCAGTCGTCGGGAACGCGTCAGCGTTTGAAACGAGTGCATCGAGAATATAATGGAAGATTGGTTTCTTTCCCTTGGGAGCACCACGGGCATCCAGACTCTTTGAGATAGTCCGGAATTCCCGAATTTCGGGATAGGTCTTTTTAACAAATTTTTCGAGGTCCACATCAAAGGGCAACTCGAATTGATACTTCTTAGGCATTATGCCCGACTTTTACATCATGCAACATCAGAAATCAAAGATTTTCATGAGACCCTATCGATATTATTCTTAACGCCAGAGGTGCTTATGAAAATCGGGTTGTTGATCATTGGAAGTGAGGTCCTGGACGGTAAGATCTCAGATCTTAACACTAAAATATTGGCCGAGTTTTTGAGACCTAACCATCTTGAGATCAGCGAATCACATGTCGCCCGCGATGAACAGAACGCCATCATGGATGCCTTAAACACCCTTTCAGATAATGACGTGATCATTACAACTGGCGGTCTAGGTCCGACAAAAGATGATATCACCAAAGAAACTCTCGCGAAATTTACCGGCAACAAACTTTTGTTCTGTGAAGAAGCTGTGAAAATATCTGAAGAAAATTATTCGCGGTTCAATCGTCCTTTCCCTGGTAAAGAACATGGCTACTGCTTCCTGCCTGAAAATTTTGTTCCGTTAAGTAACAGCACTGGTTTTGCCCCTGCTTTCTATACGAAATTCAAAGACAAATTTATTATTTCAGGTCCTGGTGTCCCAAGAGAGTTCAAGAGTCTACTGCAAGATCATTTCCTGAAAATCGTCGCAGACAAACTGAACAAGAAAGTTCTTCTGGATAATGTCATCGTGCGAACAAAAAACATTCCCGAAGAAAAAATCTTCGGAGAAGTAGATCCGACTTTATGGGATAAACTATCCAAGTACGGAGATGTAAGTTCACTTCCCATTCTTATGGGGGTCGACATTGGAGTTAAACTCAGAGCTAAAAACAATGATGAGATGGCCGAAAAAGTTCAGGCCGTGAAAAAGATTTTTTCAGACTCACCCATCAAAAAAAATATCTGGCATTGGGGAAGTGAATCTATTGAAGAACAAATTGTTATTCTCGCCAATCAAAAGAAAATCAAATTTGGTTTCGCTGAATCTGCGACTGGTGGCTTCTGCTCTCATCGCGTGACAAGTGTTTCTGGTGCCAGCCAATCTTTCATGGGCTCTGTTGTTTGTTATGATGAAAAAGTTAAAGAACATGTCCTTGGTGTAAAAAAAGAAACACTGGAAAAATTCACTGCTGTCAGTGAAGAATGTGCTGTAGAGATGGCCGAAGGATTGCTCAAAAATTTTAGTCTGGATATTGCCATTGCCATCACTGGTTATGCTGGCCCGGGCGGAGGTACTGAAAAATTCCCTGTCGGTTCTGTCTGCATCGGAAGGGCCACAAAGAAAGGAACTCAAGTAGAAGTCCTTCACTTGAAAGGCGAC
>JBEIQF010000461.1:0-2240 GCA_040376635.1 Halobacteriovoraceae bacterium | reverse complement strand
CGAAGTTACACCGTGACCCATGTGGAATTCAATTCCGTCTTTAGTAAGGATCTTTTGAAGTTCCTTACCAAGATCCTGGTCCATAGCTGAGATACAAGAGTCCGCAAATTCAACCACAGAAACTTTTGACCCCAGACGACGGTAAACAGATCCAAGCTCAAGACCGATAACGCCGCCACCAATAACAATGAGGTGCTTCGGAGCTTCAGTCAGCTTAAGTGCTTCTGTTGAGCTGATGATTCTTTCTTTATCAAGAGCCATTCCTGGAAGTGTAGATGGTTTAGATCCAGTAGCAATAATCGCGTTTTTGAAAGAGATCTCTTTATCACCAACGACAAGTGTGTTCTTGTCCTTGAATGAACCGTGACCTGTGAATACTGTGATTTTGTTTTTCTTCATGAGAAAAGCAACACCACCAGTAATTCCCTCGACCACCTTAGAAACTCTCTCAGACATCTTCTTCACGTTAAGTTTCACATCACCTACTTCAATCCCATGCATAGCATGTGAATGAACTGTTTCGTGATAACGTTCAGAAGAATCAAGCCATGCTTTAGATGGAATACATCCAACGTTCAAGCATGTTCCACCAAGAGTTTTATACTTCTCAACGATGGCCACTTTCATTTTTAACTGGGCACAACGAATAGCAGCGATATAACCGCCGGGTCCTGAGCCAATAACAACAACATCAAACTGTTCCATATAAACCTACAAATTAGATATCAAGTAATAAACGTGACGGATCCTCGATCATTTCTTTCACTGCTTTAAGGAAAGAAACTGATTCGCGACCATCAATAATTCTGTGATCGTAAGAAAGAGCGAGGTACATGATCGGACGGATCACAACCTGGCCATTCACGGCCACTGGTCTTTCAACGATATTGTGAAGACCAAGGATCGCAGACTGTGGAGCATTCAGAATCGGAGTTGAAAGCATAGAACCGAAAATACCACCGTTTGTAATAGTGAATGTTCCGTTCTGCATTTCTTCGATCGTGATTTTTCCGTCACGAGCACGAGTAGCAAGATCAATGATTTTTGATTCGATGGCCGCCATTCCCATTGATTCAGCATTTCTGATCACTGGAACAACAAGACCTCTTGGAGTTGAAACCGCAACACCTACGTCAGCGTAGTTGTGGTAAACGATTTCAGTCCCGTCGATCATACCGTTAACGGCCGGGTATTGTTTAAGCGCAGCACAGGCAGCTTTTGTGAAAAAGCTCATAAAGCCCAGGCCCACACCATGTTTTTCTTTGAAGCTGTCTTTATACTTCTTACGAATTTCCATCACTGCTGACATATCAACTTCGTTAAAAGTCGTGAGCATTGCAGTTGTGTTCTTTGCAGCAACAAGACGAGAAGCAATGGTCTTACGAAGGCCTGACATTTTCTCGCGACGAGTTTCGCGCGAGAATGAAGATGACATTGTTTCGCGAGCAAGAGCTTTAAGATCAGATTCACCGATATTTGTCACCGATGCCGCTGGTGCGGACGCCGTCTTGGCCTGAGCATTTACAGCGTCAGATTTTGTAATTCTTCCATCTTTGCCTGAACCTTGTACTGACGAGCTATCCATACCTTTTTCAGCAAGAATTTTTGCAGCGGCCGGAGATGGGAAATTCTTGTCGCCACCAGAAGCTTGTGAACTAGCTGCTGGAGCAGCTACAGTAGGTTGTGGAGCTGACGCCGCAGGAGCAGAAGCACCGGCAGTTTGACTCTCGTCAACTTCACCAACTTTTGTTCCGATCGCAACAGTCTCGCCTTCTTTCACAAGAATTTTGAGTTTCCCAGCTTTTGGGGCTGAGATTTCTAATGTCGCTTTATCAGATTCAATTGAACAGATTGCTTCATCAAGCTTAACGATGTCGCCGTCTTTTTTAAGCCAGCTTGCAATCGTCACTTCACTAATGGATTCACCAACACTTGGAACTTTTACATCAACCATAACGTCATCCTTATAAAAACTATCTATTAAACTGCTTCAATTTTTTCAGAGAATGCATTGTTCACAATCTTCAATTGCTCCTGAGCGTGAACACTTGCGTATCCAGTTGCAGGAGATGCTGAAGACTTACGAGCAATCAGTTTGAAATCATCAAACTGTGTGTAACGGCGAAGGAACGTGAAGGCACCCATATTCTTAGGCTCTTCTTGTACCCACACTTTCTCAGCATGTTTATATTTCTCGATAAGCTTGTGAGACTGCTCTTCAGGCATAGGATAAAGCTGCT
>JBEIQF010000477.1:0-2072 GCA_040376635.1 Halobacteriovoraceae bacterium | reverse complement strand
CCAAGGATATTTGAAAGAACGTTCCAAGCTGAAACGCCGGGACAAAAAGTGAGAAGAGCGAAGCACTCACCATCACTCCTCCGCCAAAACTCTCCCACCAGTCCCAATGACTGGCCTTAATGTAGTGATGAAAGAGGGCCGGAAGAGATCCGATCGTTGTCGCTCCACCGGTTACGAGGAAAAGCCCGAGTATAGTAGGCAAACTCATTGAAGTGCCTCCAATCTATCATTGTCTATGAATCGATAGAGACTAACAATTAGACGTGAATTCAAAGCGGAACTAGAATAGTAAGCAATATACAGGAGGAACTTATGAAAATTGATAACGGTATTTCGGAAAAAGATCGCAAGGCCATCGCTACGGGGTTGAATCACCTGTTAGCAGATACCTACACTTTGTATCTCATGACTCACAACTTTCACTGGAACGTAAAAGGTCCAATGTTCAATACTCTTCATTTAATGTTTGAAGGTCAATATAACGAACTCGCTCTGGCAGTGGATCTGATCGCAGAAAGAATCAGAGCACTCGGATATCCAGCTCCAGGAACTTACGGCGAATTCGCTGCTCTTAGCTCAATCAAGGAAGTAAAAGGTCAACCTAAAGCTGAAGTGATGATCAAGCACCTGGTTGAAGGACAAGAAGCCGTTACAAAAACAGCTCGCTCACTCTTCCCGGTAGTTGATAAAGCTTCAGACGAACCAACGGCCGATCTTCTTACACAACGTATGCAACTTCACGAAAAAAACGCGTGGATGCTTCGTTCACTTCTCGAAAAATAATAATTCTTTATGCTCCCGGCCCTTAAATTTCCGGGAGCATAAATAAAAAAATATTCTTAAAAGTTCACGAAAATTTTGTCATGTTTTCTTAAAACATTTTCGATAAGTCTCCATCATCCCGGAGGCATCACTTGATTTTCTACACTCTCAAAGGCCCAAGCTACGAACTCGAAATCTACGAAGACAAAATCCGTCTCGTAAAAAAACCGTGGATCAAAATATTTTCGAGAAAACAAGAAACCCTCGACTGGCCAATCAAAGAACTTTCACAGTTTGAAATCACTGTTCCTAAATTCATGATGGTGTCTGGCAAACTTGAATGGCATACGTTTAACGGCGAAGTGGGCCAGTTTAGATTTACTACGACTCCTGCAATGGTAAAGAAGATTGAGACTTATATCCAGAAGCGTGTGATCAAGAATCATCAGGCCCTTCATGAAGCGAAATCTAAGGTCATTCAGATGCCTGGGAATGAGACGAAGAAGCAGAGACGTGAAAGGGAAAGAGCGGAGAGGCAGGCGGCCTAGTTTTTCTGTGACTCTTTCAACGCCTCATTAAACGTATCCCTAATCCCAGTACTCTTCAAAAAGTGCTTCGCCGTAAAACCCCACTGATCGCAGCTCACACCGTTCAAAGTGGCATTGTACCCTTCAACCGACTTCAGGAACAAAACCGCTTTCTCGCCCTTTTTAAACACTTTTACGGCGGGATCTTCGATATCCAGGTACTGATAACTGAAATCGAGGTCCTTTTTGACTGAGGGGCCTTTGAGGATCTCAAGGACCTTAATCCGCACCTGATGAGTAGCACCGTCCTGGAGATTGAGTTCAGCATTGGAATTGGTTACTTCAGCGTAAACAACCGAATCAGAATTCTTGATGTGATCGGACATCGGCTTATCGATGCACTTTGCGTGAGCGATAGATGTGAGGATCAGGAATATAAGCACTAACTTCATGACGTCTGCCCTTTTCAAGTTTGTACTAGTTTAGCTTTCTAAGAAATATTTGAAACAAAAGAATTTGCGGCTTCGGCGCCGCAGGCGAATTGCGTCAATCGATGTGAAAAAAAAAGGCCCCCGAAGAGGCCCTCTGTGATTAGATTTTTTCTGTTTCAGCGAAGAAGTTAAGCGGCTGTCTTACGTCCACCACACCACCACCTTTCGGTTTTGGGAAGTCGATCAGACCAAGAACCTGACCCATACAACCAACGCCTTTTGAAGAGAACTGGGCGTCTTTAACTTTGATCTGGTACTTCGAAACTTTACCAACTGCTGAGATCGTGAAGTT
>JBEIQF010000457.1:0-2277 GCA_040376635.1 Halobacteriovoraceae bacterium | reverse complement strand
GGATCAAGCACTGGTGAGTGAAATGAATTCAGGAAAAGAAAGAAAGAGCGATCTAAAGCATGAAGGCTTTCAATCACTGAAGAGTTCCCATGATTTTCTTGAAGCGAAGTCTGAAGACGTTAATAACTGCTTCAAAAATAATCTTACGACTCATCTTCGACTTACCAACTGTTCTTTCATAGAAAGTGATAGGAACTTCAAGGCATGGAAGACCCTGGGACCATACTTTATATTTAAGCTCAATCTGGAAGGCATATCCAATTGAGAAGACTTTATCGAGATTCAGAGATTGAAGTGCTTTTCTTGAATAACAATTGAAGCCACCCGTTGAATCCGAAAAAGGAATTCCGGTAATAACGCGGGCATAAATCGAAGCAAAATAAGAAAGAAGAAGTCTTTGCATCGGCCAGTTCATGATTCGAATGCCACCGATGTATCTTGAACCAACTGCGAGGTCATATTGGCCGATCTTATTTGTGAATTCTGGGATCGCCTCTGGATCGTGAGAGAAGTCACAGTCCATAGTGATCACAGCTTCAAAACCCTTTTCAAGTGCCCAGCGGAAACCCTTGATATAGGCAGTACCCAATCCAAGTTTACCAGTGCGCTCAATCAGGAAGAGGTTCGGTTTCTTCTGTTGGAAGCTTTTAATAACATTTGCAGTCCCGTCTGGAGATCCATCATCAATGATCAACACATTCAGCGTTGGGTGCATGCGATTGAGGGTTTCCAGCATTTTTTCAATGTTAGCAATCTCATTATAGGTTGGTATGATGACAACTGCTTTATCGAGAGTAATCAAAACAAAGGCCTTGGCTATATGTTATAACTAGAGTTGTAACATATTAAACCCTGAATGCGAACATGACAAAGAACCTAAAATTAACGCTGATTATCCTTTTTCTCTTCCAGATTGCAGTCGCAATGGGCTTCGAACTTGCCCATGACGAAGCTTATTACTGGATTTATTCCAGACATTTAGACTGGGGTTTCTTTGACCACCCTCCTTTTGTCGGTGTGGTGATCAAACTTTTCTCTTTTTTGCCTCATTCTGAGATTGCCGTTCGTATTGGATTCATCCTTTTACAGTTTGCTTCACTCTTTTTGATTTTCAGCCTGACATCAAACTTCTGGATTTCACTACTTCTCTTTTTCAGTTTTCCACTCGCCTCTTTTACGGGGCTTCTGGCCCTGCCGGATATTCCGTTATTATTCATGACGGCTTGTTACTGCTATCAGTTGAAGAAATACCTCGAGAATGATTCAGTTAAAAATTCATCATTACTCGGTTTGATTATTGCGCTTCTTTTTTATGCGAAATATCACGGTGTGCTCTTGGTCTTCTTCACGATGCTTGCTGTGCCGAAACTGCTGGTAAGAAAATCATTCTATCTGGTCGCAGTTGTTGCTCTGATTTGTTTCTTCCCGCATATGTGGTGGCAATACGCTCATGACTTTTCAACTCTTCGCTACCACTTCCTTGAAAGACCGAAGTCTAGCTTTGATTTCAAGCGAAGCCTTGAGTTCATTGGCCTTCAGATGGCTCTCGCCGGAGTGTTGATAGGTCCGACGGTATGGTGGATAACGATCAAAAATAAAACGACAGACTCATTCCACCGAACAATGAAATTTATATCTATCGGAACGGTGTTGTTCTTCCTCTTCTCTTCATTCAGTAAAAAGATTGAGGCGAACTGGACTATCTTTCTCGCGGTTCCACTTATCATCCTGGTAGCTGATTCAAAATTCTGGGAAAAGAAATGGGCGCGGACACTACTCCTCACTTCATTTGTCATTGTTGTCGGAGCGAGAGTTCTTTTCTTCTTTAATCCGGAAACGACAGGGATGAAGCGACTCAAAGAATTTCATGGGTGGAAAGCCTGGGCGCAGGAAGTGAAAGCCGCATGTGGGGAAGAACCGATCCTTGCGAACTCTTATCAGATTGCATCTAAGCTTTCTTTCTATTTGGGACATGAAATTAGCGCACTCAATTACCAGTCGCGGAAAAATCAGTTCGACTATTGGCAGTTCCATAATAATCTTCCGACAAAACAAGTCTGTTACGTCACTGATAAGAAGCAGTTTGAAGGCGTCGAAGGGAAATCCCCGGATGGGAAAGTTCTTCGAATTGTAAAAAATCAGGACCTGAATACCTTATTAGAGCTAAAATATAAAAATGCTGAAACTAAATCTCCAGAATTCATACGATAAGGTTAAGTTCCTTACGATCCTTCAGTTCGTATTTGTGATCATTGCTTTTGTCTCAGAAGCTTTGGT
>JBEIQF010000509.1:0-1489 GCA_040376635.1 Halobacteriovoraceae bacterium | reverse complement strand
GATTATGCTAAGTTAGATCCAAATTTCTAAAGGATCTTTATGCTGGCAGCTCATGATATCCGCCTCCAGTTCGGCGGACGTACTCTTTTTGACGATGTAAACCTCAAATTCACTGCAGGTAACTGTTACGGCATCATCGGTGCTAACGGTGCCGGTAAATCGACATTCCTGAAAGTTCTTTCAGGCGAGATCTCTCCAAACTCAGGACGAATCGAAATTAGTCCTGGCGAACGTATGGCGATCTTAAAGCAGAACCACTTTGCTTACGAAGAAGAAGAAGTTCTTACGACCGTGATTCTTGGACACACAAGACTCGTTGAGATCATGAAAGAGAAAGATGCTCTTTACGCTAAGGAAGACTTTTCAGATAAAGACGGTGAAAGAACAGCTGAGCTCGAAGGTCTATTTGCTGAGATGAACGGTTGGGAAGCTGAAGCGAACGCAGCAAGCTTACTCGCGGGCCTTGGAATCAAAGATGATCTTCACTCAAAAAAAATGAAAGAGCTTACCGGTGGTGAGAAAGTTAAAGTTCTCCTCGCTCAGGCTCTCTTCGGTAAACCTGAAATTCTGCTTCTGGATGAGCCAACAAACGATCTTGATATCCGTGCTATCCAGTGGCTTGAAAACTTCATCATGGACCAGCAGGACACGACAGTGCTTGTTGTATCCCACGATCGTCACTTCCTGAATAAAGTTTGTACTCACATTTGTGATATCGATTTCTCGAAGATCAAACTTTACGTAGGTAACTATGACTTCTGGTACAAGTCTTCTCAGCTTGCTCAAAGAATGATGAGTGATCAGAATAAGAAAACCGAAGATAAAATGAAAGAGCTTAAAGACTTCATTCAGCGCTTCTCGGCCAACGCTTCTAAATCATCACAAGCAACTTCCCGTAAAAAGATGCTCGATAAACTCACACTCGAAGACATTCAACCATCTTCAAGAAAATATCCTTACGTTGGATTTCGTCAACAGCGTGAGGCCGGTGATCAGCTTCTCCGTGTAGAAGGACTGACAGTGAGTCTTGAAGGGGAGAAGATCATTAACAATGTTTCTTTCACTATCAAAAAAGGTCAGAAAGTAGTTTTCATTGCCAAGTCTGAAGTTGTGACGACTGCACTTTTCAAAGTTCTCATGGGTGAACAGGAACCTGATTCAGGAAAATTTGAATGGGGTATCACAACAAGCCGTGCTTACCTTCCAAACGATAACTCTGAATTTTTTAAAGATTCAAAACTCGATCTCATTAACTGGCTCCGTCAGTATTCAAAAGACCAGACTGAAACATTCCTCCGTGGGTTCCTTGGAAGAATGCTTTTCTCAGGCGAGGAAGCGCTGAAGAAATGTAACGTTCTTTCAGGGGGCGAGAAAGTCCGCTGCATGCTCTCAAAAATGATGCTTTCTGAGGCCAACGTCCTTGTTCTCGACAATCCTACAAACCATCTTGATCTTGAGACGATAACTGCTGTGAATGAAGGGCTTATTG
>JBEIQF010000370.1:0-3173 GCA_040376635.1 Halobacteriovoraceae bacterium | reverse complement strand
TTAACGCTTACATTTCTTTTAGTTGGTTGTGGACCTGCTCCTGATATGCCGGAGTATAAGAGTGCCACAGTGGAACTTCTCGATGCAAAAGATGAAAAAGGTTTTTATCTTTTGCCATTGAAAGGTGAAGTAAAAAATGGTGAAAAATTTTGGTCAGGTGATTACTGGGCATTGAATAAGGGAAATATAAATTTCCGTTGGAACTCTCCGCTGCAGGAAACATGGGATTATGTTTCACCGACGCGTGATGAACTTAACTGGATGACTCCGGAAAGAATCGCGCAACTCTCGCCTGTTGAAAAATTTGATCTCTATCTAGGTCGTTATGATTATCCCTTGAAAGAAGAAGTTTATTCATACGCCAACAGAAACGCCGCAGACTGGGAAGGTATCTGTAACGGATGGGCACCGGCCTCGATGAATCACAATGAGCCAACTCCAAAAATCGTCATCAATCCTGATGGTATTGCGATTTCTTTCGGCTCATCAGATATCAAAGCACTTTTAAGTTACTACTACGCTTTCATTCACAGAGTAAGATCAACAGAACAGCTTGGCCGTCGTTGTCCTCGTGGCAGTGGTTGGTTTAACTGGAATCGTGATTGTCAGAATGACCTGAATGCTGGCTCATTCCATATCGTCCTCGCCAACAAAGTCGGTAAACGAAATGAAAGTTTCATGGTGGATATCGAACGTTATAAAGAAGTCTGGAACCATCCGGTCGTGGGATATGTTTCAAGAGTGGAAGGCGAGTCAGAAGCTGAAGAAGACTCTCCTCCGGGAACAGTGAAAATTCTCAAAGTGAGAACGAAGGTATCTTATGTTGATGAATCTGAAATCAACACATGGGAGCCAGCACGTGGAACGGCCAACCAGGCCATCGTCACAAGAGAGTATACTTACTTCCTCTATACAGACATTAAGAATGAAATCATTGGTGGTACCTGGATTTCTGTTGATCGACCTGACTTCTTGTGGACGATGGGACCTGCGCCAAAATTTCTTGGTTTGATTGAAGGTCTGAAGCCTCTTCTCAATGATTAAATATTTTATCCTGCTCCTTTTCGTCGTCGGATGTGGCAAACCGATTACGGAGGGAGCAAAAAAACAATCTTACCAGAATGCTCTCCTTAGTGGAGTTTCGGAAGAAATCCTTCTTGATACCAATATCTCTCTAAACTTTGATCTTCTCCCACTTAAGGGTGAAGTCAAACGCGAAGAGAAATTCTGGTCAGGTGATTCCTGGAAACTCAAAAATGGTGCTATCAATTACCGATGGAACTCAAAAACTCCGGAAGGCTTCACTTACCTCTCACCAGGTCCCAGAGAGATTATCACTTATCCCATAGAGCGAATGAAGCAACTCTCCCCTGTGGAAAAATTTGATATCTATATGGGTCGCTACGATTATCCCTTACGCTGGGAAGTCGACACCCTCGCGAGATCCGGGACAGAAAGCTGGGAAGGACTCTGCCACGGTTGGGCGGGAGCTAGTCTTAATCATAAAGAACCAGAACCAGTTACTGCCACCAACCCAGATGGAGTTGAAGTTTATTTTGGATCAGCCGACATCAAGGCGCTTCTCACTTACGCGTACTCAAAAGTTCTGATTGAAGAAAATGAGTCTCTTGGAAAAAGATGTGATGATAATAGTCCGGGTGATAACTGTAATGATGATTTAACTCCCCTCACATTCCATGCTGTTCTCACCAATATCATGGGTCTTAGAGGAAGAAGTATCATTGTTGATGTTGATCGATACCGTGAAGTCTGGAATCATCCGATTGTATCATTTGATTCAATCGTCCATTCCATGAAGACGACAAAGAAAGGAAGAACAGCCATCATCACGACGAAGATTAAATATGTTGATGTGATTGAGAAGAATAGCTGGGAGAAAGGAACTACTCAGATCATGAGTCATCTTACAGTAAAATACAGAATTGATATGGATGAATTCAGCAATATGACGGGTAGTGCCTGGCTCTCAAACGATCGCCCGGATTTTTTATGGACCGTGAAAGCGCAGGATGAATTCACCGGGAATCTTGCAGGACTTAAAAAGCTCCTCAAATAAAAAAGGCCGCAAACTTGTGCGGCCTTCAACTCGGATCTTCTCAAAATTTTTCTTACTCAGCTTCCAGCACACAGTTGTCTGAAGAGTCTGAACTCGAAAGTTCTTTGTCAGTGTCTTCAGCGGCCTGACTCACATTTAAGTGAAGGGCCAAAAGACCACTAACCGTCAGAAGTAAAAAATTTTTCCAAAGTGATTTACGTTCCATCCTAGAACCTCCAAGTTTTTTAAACTTTTTCATAAAGCGAGTTTGTACTCATGGTTATCTTCAGACAACCATAAGAAATAAAGGTTGCGAAAAAATGGAAGCGAAAAAAATAATTTTAAAAACTTAGAAAATTCGACTGAGTTAGTGAGGATGATTTGCTGAAGAAGAAAATATTCCGGACATAAATTTCCTCACATTTATGTGAGGCAATTTATTTTTGTACCAAAAAAAAAGCTCACCTTAGGTGAGCTTTTTTTCCAGTGTGCCCTCAGAAACGGGTTAAAGTTTCTTTTGCAATAGATATAAGTTTCGAACCTCATATCCCTGGTGAATACATCATAACAAAAATCACTCCCCGACGGGGAGTGATGAAATTCATAATTGTTACTTAAGGATTGGCCGACTTTGCCGGTTATTTACGGTCGAGAATCATGAACGTGAAAGCGTGATCATTATCTGCATTCTTCTCAAACTTCTGCTCTGAAACTTTTTTCCAGTTCTTCACAGAAAGATTCGGGAAGTAGGTATCGCCTTTCACATCACCGTGAACTTCAGATAGATAAATTCGATCACAAAGTGAAAGAGCTGCTTTGAAAACTTTTTCGCCACCAATGATGAAGAGTTCAGTCTCTCCGTTTCTTTCGGCCTGTTTGATAGCGCGGAAGATTGAATTAAACCACAGAACTGATTCCTGGTTTGCTTTTGGTTCACTCGAAACCACGAGAGACATTCTTCCCGGAAGGGGCTTACCGATTGACTCAAAAGTCTTTCTTCCCATCAGGATATGGTGGCCCATTGTGATCTTCTTAAAATTCTGAAGATCATCTTTCAGATGCCAAGGGAGTTTGTTGTTAATTCCGATAACATTGTTTTCTGCTTTCGCGACAATGA
>JBEIQF010000379.1:0-3122 GCA_040376635.1 Halobacteriovoraceae bacterium | reverse complement strand
TTATTTTTGAAGCAGTTATTAACGTCTTCAGACTTCGCTTCAAGAAAATCATGGGAACTCTTCAGTGATTGAAAGCCTTCATGCTTTAGATCGCTCTTTCTTTCTTTTCCTGAATTCATTTCACTCACCAGTGCTTGATCCTGTTATGAAGATCCTTTCTGGACAAGCACTCTGGATACCGTTCATCGGATTCTTCTTTTTTTATTCGTATAAAAAGATGGGTAAGAAATTTACCTTACTCTTTGCTCTTTTTCTGGCACTCGCTCTGATCGCAAGTGATGTCACATCTTCTTATATTTTAAAGAATATCGTTAAGAGATTAAGACCTTGTCGGGTGGAAGAACTCAAAGCACTGATTTATAGCTTCGGTCAGAAATGCGGAGGCAAATTCGGATTTGTTTCATCCCATGCTGCGAACTCAGTAGCACTTATCATGTTCTCCATCCGCTCACTTCAATTTGAAAAGAAAACGATCTATCTCTTCTGGCTCATTCCATTCTTTGTTGGAATTAGCAGAATTTATCTGGGCGTTCATTACCCGGGAGATATCCTGGGCGGAACGATAATTGGATTATTTTGGGGATATTGTTTTTCAACGATGTTCAGGTCGATTAGGGCGCAAGTCTAGATTTTTCCCAACCTGCATTTGTTTTCTCGTAGCAAATCCTGTCATGCATACGATTATTTCTTCCCTGCCAGAATTCAAAATACGTTGGCGTGATTCCATAACCGCCCCAATGATTTGGTCTCGGTAGCACTTCAACACTTTCAAATTTAGTCTCAGCATCCTTAAACATTTTTTCAAGGGCCGCACGATTCGGAACTTTCTCACTTTGCGGAGATGCAATCGCTCCAAGCTGACTGCCACGAGGGCGCTTGTGGAAATATTCATCTGATAAATGTTCAGGAGCTTTTGAAATAGTTCCTTCAATACGAACCTGTCGCTGAAGTGGAAGCCACAAGAAAGTCAGGCATACTTTATCATTCACTTCGATTTCAGAACCTTTAGAGCTGTTGTAATTTGTGTAGAAATTGAACTGATCACCATGAATACCTTTAAGAAGAACAACTCTTCCGCGAGGCTGACCATTTTTTGCAGTTGAAAGAACAAATGCATTGGGTTCATCACATTTTGTTTCAATCGCATGCTCAAGCCACAAATCAAATTGAATCACAGGATCTTTGTGACAGTCTTCGATATCAAGTTTAGAGGCCTGATAACTTACTCTTAGATTCTCGAGGGTTTGATTAATGTCCATGCACAGACGATAGCCTGAAATTTTATTTATGTCAGTCTTTTACCTGTCATGACGTAATTCCTGAGGTTTTCCACGATGCGTATAGCTGGGTCAGACGGTTCAAGATCTTCCATATTTTCAGCACTCGCTTCCATTTGTGCTCGATCAGAAATTAACTCTTTGAAGTAACGAACATTCTTCAGATCCTCTTCATCGGTCACAAGTTTTTCGACTTCATTGAGAAATTTATGGATAAAAAGCTGGCTTAGCTTAAAGATGATTTCCGCGATGATAAATTGAGTAAAGGCATTCTTACGTCGAAGACCCTTGAGAGAAAAATCACCAGCACTCTTTTTCACGGAATAAATCGAACCGACAGTAAAACTTGTAAGCGCCCCAAAAACCTTCAGGACAAATATCTTTTTTTGTTTTCCGTCAGATAGTTTTTCAATCTCATCGGCAAGATCTTCGCGAAAAAAATGAAAGCCATCTTTCACTCTACCAGGAAGTACTTTTAGAATCAGGAGCGCATCCGCTCCTGACTCTAAAGTTTCTTTCAAATTCAGTTTGATGCCGTGATTTTTAATGTCCTTAAATGACTTCGCACCAGATTTCGCAACCTGAGCAATGTCAGATCCAATATCGCGCAAGATATTAGCAACATCTTCTTTCCAAAGATCAGTGAAGATGTGGTGAGACTTATTTTTCAGGACACTTCTAAGTGAGTCGGCCAGGTTCATATATCAAGTTTATCACCATTCGTGCGACCAGTGGCGAGGCCACCAATAAAACTAATAAGTGAAAAGATGAGAAACACGACGAGCAGAAGTTTACCGATATCAACCGATACCCCTGCGAAGCCGTAGGCCCCGAAAAAATAGGCTAAAAGCCCCAAAACAAAGAAAACTATCGATGCTCTTAACATTTTTGCCCCTCCTTGAGCGTTAACACTAAACAACAATTAACTAAATGCACCCAGAATGCCACATTGTTAAATCCTATTTAATCAATGGGTTATACGAGATGAAATTCTTGTCACTGGGTACTTTTGCCTCTATATTGGGCAAAATTCAACGCTAAAGGATTTTAGCCCCAATGAAACTCAAAAACAGCTCGACCATTACTTTAATTGATGATGATTTGGATCTTTTGGATCTTCTTTCTACCTTCTTTAAGCAAAGAGGGTACAAGGTCTTCGCTTTCAGCAATGCTGAAGAAGCATTGATTGAAATTGAAAACAAGAGAAGTGAGCCGGATGTAGTTATCTCGGACTTAAAACTTCCGGTGATGTCAGGTCTTGATTTCATTAAGCGCATTCGCCGTTCAAATTCATCACTTCCGATCATTCTCATGACTTCTGAAGGAAGCGTTGAGACTGCGGTTGAGGCCATCGAATCAGGTGCATATGATTTCGTATTAAAACCTCTTCATATCCCACAGCTTCTCATTTCAGTTCAACGCGCTCTCTTCTTAAATGAAGTTCAGACGGAAAATAACAACTTAAAGAGTCTCTTCCAGGAAGATGTTCCGGGACTTAAAGGCGTTATAGGCAAATCTCAAGGCTTCAAGAAAGCTCTTGAACTCGCCAGACGTGTATCAGGTTCTCAAGCAAACGTACTCATCACCGGTGAATCTGGATCAGGTAAAGAAGTTATCGCAAGAGCAGTTCATGAGCTTGGTGATAAGAAAGACGGTCCATTTATTGCGATCAACTGTTCTGCCATTCCGGAAAATCTTCTTGAGTCAGAATTATTCGGTCACGCAAAAGGTGCCTTCACAGGTGCTCATGATAAAAAAGTTGGTCTTTTCGAAGAGGCCAACAAAGGTACGTTGTTCCTCGATGAAATTGGTGATCTTTCACTACCACTTCAGGCAAAACTTCTC
>JBEIQF010000473.1:0-2113 GCA_040376635.1 Halobacteriovoraceae bacterium | reverse complement strand
GCGTTTGTCATTTCACGAATAGCGAACGGTGAAGGACCTAATGGATTTTCGTTACTGGCAAGTTTTGAAATGCGAGTAAGACCTTTTTCGCGAGCGAGTTCTTCGATCGGTTTTCCGGCCTGGTAGACTTCAAGTTTTTCAATGTAATCTGGAACTAGTTTCTTCTGCATAAATCTCTCTTTTTACTACCGTTAAAACGTAGCAAAAAGAGAGTGGTAAAGCATTCGTTCAGAGCAATTACCTTAAAGAATCCTGAAGTAAGATGTTCTTTTTGAATTTATTGACGTTTTTATGTAGTCTCAACTCCATGCATACTCTGAGTGCAGACCATCTTTTAACTCTCATTTCACAGGCCTACCCAGGCCTGGTTACCTATATTGACTGCGATCTGCGTTACAAATACGCAAACAATCAATATTTAGAATGGTTCGGATTTGATCCAAAAACTGCCATAGGAAAGACTGTTAAAGAGGGGATCGGTGCCGATCAATTCAATTTCAGACTGCCCTACATGCAAAGAGCTCTCGCCGGCGAAAAAGTAAAATTTAATTCAGAGTTCATCCACAAAACTCTCGGCCTGCGTCAAACCGAACAAATTTATGATCCGGACTTTGCACCCGACGGGACGGTTCGAGGGTTTATTGCCCTTACTCATGATGTGACTGACTTAAAAAAAGCCGAAAGGGATGCTCAGGAAAATGAGGCACGCTTCCGTTCCCTCACTGAAGTAATGCCACAATTGGTATGGATCGCTGACGGTGAAGGTAAGGTCATCTGGTTCAATGAAAACTGGCCACGCGTGACGGGAACAACGTTGAAAGAAAATCTTGGAGACGGTTGGCTCAATGTTATTCACCCTGAAGATAGAATCGGTACAGCACTCAACTGGAAGGATACGCTTGATCATGAATCAGGAGTGGCCGCTGAATACAGGCTTCGCATGGCCGATGGTACTTACCGTTGGCATGTTTCAAGAGCGATCGCACTCCGAGATGAAAAAAATAAAATCATTCGATGGGTTGGGACAACAACTGATATCGAAGAACAAAAAAACGCAAGAGACCGAGCTGATAAAGAACGCCAGCGTATGTACCGTTTATTTAACCAGGCACCTGTGGTCATTCTTGTCATGAATGGTCCTGATCATGTGGTTGAGATGATCAACCCCGCAGGGATGAAATTCATTCAGCACGTTGATATCAAAGGACGTCCTCTAAAATCCGCGATGCCAGAACTTGAATCTCAAGGCCTCATTAATATGCTTGATGAGATCTATCATAGCGGAGAAGGAATAAGTTTTTCTGCGAAACTGATCAAGATCCGTCAGCCAGACAATTCTTTCTACGACGGTTACTTCGATTTATTTTATGAACCAATCAAAGATGAGAATAATCTTACGACTGGTATCCTGAATATGGCAGTGGATGTGACTGAACAGGTTGAAGCTCTTCTACGAGCAGAAGAAAAAGAGCGTAAGCTTGAAGAAGCTCTTCTCGCGAGAGATCAGTTCCTCTCAATTGCCTCTCATGAATTAAAAACACCGCTGACTTCCCTGAAACTTCAAGCGCAACTCACGCTTAGAACACTTGCTCAAGGAAAAGACTTCTCTCATGAGCGCCTTACAACTCAGTCTCATCAGACTAGTGATCTCGTAGGACGACTGACGAGACTCATTGATGATATGCTGGATGTTTCACGCATCCGTACCGGAAAACTGAATCTGGATCGTGATCAGCATGATCTGGGAGATATCGTTCGTGAAGTGGTTTTCAGAATGAGTGTCTTGTTTGAAGCTGCTGGATTACGACTTCCGTCAATCGTTGCTGATAAAAACGTAACTGGCGATTGGGACAGATTTCGTCTTGAACAAGTGGTAGGAAATCTCCTCACGAATGCCATTCGTTATGGCCGCGGCAAGCCCATCGAAATTCGCATTCAGAATAAAGACGGATATGCCATCCTTTCAGTAACAGATCACGGTTACGGAATTGCAGCTGAAGATCTTCAGCGAATTTTTGGAAGATTTGAGCGCGCTATCAACTCTTCAGAGGTGAGTGGTCTCGGACTTGGATTGTTCATATCAAAAGAGATTGTGGAGTCTCACGGTGGAACG
>JBEIQF010000354.1:0-3386 GCA_040376635.1 Halobacteriovoraceae bacterium | reverse complement strand
TAGCCTTTCTCCGAATTGAAGAGCAGATAGTGAATACTACCTTTTGTATTGCGAATGTCTTTGAGTTGAACAGTGACCACGAGCAGTGTGCTTATGATAATCATCCGAACAATATAGAAATGAATTGACTCGGATAATATTGTTTTAATCTTAAACAACATTAATCTTCCCTGAAGGGAGCGTGCAATGGCCTGACATGTAAAGAAATGGCATCGGTTGTGCTTTGAAACTTCTGGTTTGTCCAAGGAGTGAAGGATGCGCTACTTAATTTTCCTTTTCATTTATGCTCTGAGCTTTAGTGTCTTCGGGCGGGATGCTTTTCAATATCAGCTGAAAGGCTCTTACAAAATCAAAACATCTGATAAGCGGCCAATTGAATACACTCTTCGTTGGAGTGAAGATAAAGGAAAAATAACTGGCGATTACAGTGATAATTTCTTTATCGATAAAGCTCCAGTGAAAGGGGATGAAGGAGAACTAGGGCGAAATTTTATTGTCGAGCTTCCTTTCATGAAAAACGGAGTGAAGTCGATCACTTTTCTATCAAGTGAAGTGAAGTCGGACCGCACTGGAACTCAAGTCCCAGTCAGTATTGTGACCCGTGACCGTCGCGGAAATCCCCTGACGACTGCAAGGGCCATGTCCAACTTCATTACTCTTTATTCAGTGGCCCAGAAGCAGGAAGAGAAACCTTGTCAGGAAGGCTTCGGCGTCTTGAGTGGCTATTGCGGAGTGTATGAAGGAGTGATTTCGGAATATCAGGACAAAAGAAACAAGTGCAATCTTCTTTTTTCGTCAGCTGCAAGACTTGAGCTTACGCAGGATCAGACATTGATCCTTCACCTGGCAGAGGTGAGTGATCTCGTTACTATTCCTTCTCACATCATTGGAAGATTACCTGCCGATACTCAATCTCAATCTATCGATGTCATGAGCAGAAGCTGCAGACCACTTGAGGGAGTGAATGTGCGCGGAGATGCGTGTAAGCAGTTAAATCTCACAGGAACGTTTTCAATTGAAGGTGCGAACAGGCACTTCGCCGGCAGTTATACCATTAAGGAAGAAGGCACGAATAATATCTGCCAGTATACTCTCTCAATGGATCTGCCGAATCAGTAGATCTCTCTGACTTGTTTTGGATCGATTGTAATTGGGATGGCCGTTGCAGTGAAGATGACTTTCTTGTGAGAGCCGTTGATGATCTTCTTATTCTTGATATTCACATCAAGGATGCAGTTGAAGCCAAGTTCAGCAGCAAGGAAGGCAAGTCGTAGTACAACTTCATCTTCGTCTTCACAGTCTTCAACGATAATCGGATCTTCTTTTCTTTTCAGATGACCAGTGAGCTTAGTCTGGTCTTTTGTGAACATCATGACTTCTTTTGCTTTCTCCATCGTCGCTTCATATTCAGCAAGTGGTTCAGCAACTTTCTCATCAAAACAGTTCACACAATAAGTAGCGTGAGTAAGGTCTTTTGGAATTTTTTTCATGAACGAAAAGGAATCCGACACAAAATGCGTGTGGGTTTTACACATGTGTTCATGGCATACGCCACATTCAAAATTGGCCTTGGCCTTACGACAGGTTTTACAAATTTGTTCGCTCATAAAGCATAAGTATCACATGCCATCATAGTTTGGCACCCCTCATTTTCGCCTGCAAAACCTTCTTGGCAGAGAATGAATTCGCGAACTTCACTCATCTCGAGAGTCTTGAGAAGTTTTTTGAAAGTGCTAACATAGGGGGCATGAAAAACAAGCCATTACTTTTCACTGTTCTCTCTATCCTCTGTTTTATCGAGCCAGTCATCAAGGTGCTTTACTTCAAAGCGATGACGAAGTTTGACTTTCTGGTCATTCTCTCGAATCTGCAGGCAAGAAACACTTTCATGGAAGTGGTAGATTTCTGGCTGATCTTTCCGGTGGCCGGACTTCTCATCATGAAGCTCAGGAAGTGGACGTATATTGCGTTCATGTCCATCCTGGCCTACATCAATTACAATATCTTCACTTACGAGAAATACACGTGGCCATACAACAGTGATACGCCTTTCATGTATAACTATGTTGTGGCAGTGGCTTCATTTGTGATCTTTGCTTACTTCCTTTCACCGAAGGCCCGTGAACCATTCTTTGAAAAACGTGCTCGTCTGTGGGAAGTGAAAACAAGATACAATGTTCAGATCTCATGCAAGCTTCAGGGAAGCAATCTGACTTTTCCTTCCACGATTATGAACATCTCACAAACAGGTGTGTTCGTTCACGACACAAAATATATGAATGTAGGTGACATGCTCCAGATTGAGTTCAATTTCCTCGGCCAGACAATCAGTCTTCCGGTCCAGGTGATGAACAAACACAAATCGGGAAATGTGATGGGTTTTGGTCTTCAGTTTAAGTTCAATACATTAAAACAAAGTGTCATGATGGCGAAAATAATGAAAGTCTTGAAGAAGTCACAAAGTGAATTCAAACAGGATGAAGAATTTAAATTTGCAGCTTAAGTAGCGCAGTACTTGTTCACGATCGAGTAGAGATCATCTAACTCGATTGGTTTTTTGATTCTTTCATGAGCGAGTTCAGAGCTTGGGACATTAGTGTGACTGCCCTTGGCCGTCGCAAGGATAAGCGGGATCTGAGCAAAAGAGTCTTTGTATTCCGAATTGATAATCTCAATGAATTTTGATCCATCCATAACAGGCATCATGAGATCAAGGATGATAAGTCCTGGGAGCTCATTGTTGGTCGTTCTGAGATAATCCAGGGCCTGAGCACCATTGTTTGTCGTGATCGCCTCATAGCCTTCGAACGTAAGAGCATCTCTTAGTGTTTCGCGGATATCTTCATCATCATCAACTATTAATATGGATTTCTTAGTCATAACTTTTCTTTTGTGTTGAGGCTCAGTTTTAACACTTCTTATGCTTTCCGTCACGGGCTGTATTATTTAGAAATTTTTAATCACGAGAGGGTTCAGGATGCTTACATCCTGAACCTGTAATGAACCTTAAGGCAATTTGAAATTAATAAACTACTCGAGTACGAATAGAGCGTTTAAGTTGCTCAATCTCAGACGCTAATTGAGGGGCGTGAGTCGAATGAACGTCCATAACGAGATAACCGATTTCGTCATCTGTTGAAAGATATTGTCCTTCAATGTTCGCTCCAGCTTTCGAGATGATCGTGTTGATTTCTCCGAGAACACCCGGCTCGTTTCTATGAACGTTGAGGATTCGTGACGTTCCTTTCTTGATCGGAAGATCTACATTCGGAAAATTCACTGCACCTGATGAAGAACCAATTTTCAGGAAGCGACGGAAACTTTCTGCGACTTCCATACCAATTGCTTTCTGAGCTTCTTCCGTTGATCCACCGATGTGTGGAGTA
>JBEIQF010000308.1:0-4023 GCA_040376635.1 Halobacteriovoraceae bacterium | reverse complement strand
GGCATGACCATTCTTCTATGTAACGTGTTCTCAGGACGCGCGGCCTACCTTCACGTTGGTGCGATGATGGGAACATGGATGACAGCAAACGTGTTCATGCGAATCATTCCAAGACAACTTCTGATGGTTGAAGCTTCAAAGACTGGTGAGACAGTGAACCAGGAGTGGGCGAAGAACGCGAAGAACAGATCGACTCACAATACGTATTTCACGCTTCCCGTGATTTTCATCATGCTCTCAAATCACTTTCCGAATACGTACGGGCATGACTACAACTGGTTTATCCTTCTCATGATCTGTGCCGGAGGGGCAGCGATCAGAGAGTACTTTGTAAAGCGTCTCACAGATCCGAAGCGTTCCATGACGTTTGGAGTGGTGGGGATTGCGCTTATCACAGGAACGATTATTTTTTCTCAGGTTAAGCAAGGTGGATCTTCCGAAACAACTGTAACTCATACTGAAACTCATCATGTACAGGAAACTACGGATGCAAAGACTCCGGAAACTGAAGTAGCCTCTTCTGTCATCACACCTGAGTCACTGAAGGGTGAAGTCTTTCCGGTGAAAGGTATTGTGAATTTTGAAGGGCAGGCACCAATCGGTAAAAAATTAAATCTTCCTTCTGGTTGTCAGAAGTCTGGAGATAAAGATGTTTATTCAAACGAAGTGATCGTGAACAACGGGAAACTTCAGAACGTTCTTGTCACGGTTAAGCGTTCGGAGATTTCTGGTGAGTATAAAGATGTGCCATCAGAAGAAGTGGTTCTTGATCAACGTGGTTGTATTTATACTCCAAGAGTAGCGGCGGCCCGTGTTGGTCAGAAAGTAACGTTTGTGAACTCTGATCCTATTTTTCACAACGTGAGATCAGTGACGAATCAAAATGAAAAATTCAACATGGCGATGCCTAAGAAAGATCAGCGCGAGACAAAAGTTTTTGAGAAACCTGAGATGTTTCTTCAGGCGAAATGCTCCGTTCATCCGTGGATGGGTGCTTACGTGGCCGTCATGGATCATCCGTTCTATGCCATCACAAATGAGAACGGAGAGTTCTCTCTGCCGAATCTTCCGGCCGGAACTTATGATCTCGAAGCTTGGCATGAAGTGTTTGGTTCTCAATCAGTAAAAGTTGAAGTGAAAGCAGGATCAACTCCTGTGACATTCACATATAAGAGGTAATTATGATCAGTACTCATATTCTTGATACATCGAAAGGCATGCCGGCCGCTGACGTTAAAGTGACTCTTGAACAGAAGAGTGGTTCTGGCTGGAAAGAAATTGGAACAGATAAAACCAATACTGACGGACGCATTGTTTTTAATTGTCCGAAAGAAGCTGGCGACTACAAACTTACATTCTTCATCGAAGATTACTTTAAGTCTGAAGATCACTTTTTCCTGAACTCACCAATTATCTTCCGTGTGAAAAACACTGAAAGAAAATATCACGTTCCCTTACTTTTAAATCCATTTGGTCTGTCTACTTACAGAGGCTCTTAATTTGAAAAAGTCAGAAATTCCATATTACGATGATTTTTTATCTCCTGCTTTGAAGGAACACCTCCTGAAAGCGGCTAAGCCTGTATCAGGAGTTTCTGATCTGGTTCAGCTGGGTGAAGGCGGAGGACTTGAAGGGACTGAATCCCTGCGCTTCCTGTGCGAGCTCTATGACATGGTTAAAGGAGAGTTGAATACTGTCCTTAACCGCAGGATCAGAGACAGAAAATTCATCGATGAGAGAACCAAAGCTCTTAATGCTTATAATACTGAATTCAAGCGTGATTATCTTTCACCAGATTATAGAACTGTTTTTGGTCTTGAAGATGGTGAAGGGCGCATTGTCATGGGGCCAAAGACTCCTGACTATGCCAAGGCCAATGGTCAACCGATCGCGAGAATTCCGGATTTCCTTCAGGGAAATCACGTGACTCTTTTCGGGCCACCTGATTCAGCAAAACTTTCGATCAACGCCATGAACGCTTATCACAGAAAACTGAAAGATGAGCCGTCCGTGGTTGCTGAACTTCTTGCTACTCATGATTCAGTTCCTAAGTGGGGAGCTGATGATGAAGATTCAAAAACTCCTCTTCATGAAGATCTTATCGATGCTGGAGTAAATCTTACGAAGTGTCTGGATGGAACTCTTTCTCTTGAAGAGGGCGGCAAGAAATATGCACTTGAGAAGGAAAAACTCTCTCTTCCAATTAAACGTTTTCCTGGACTCGCACTCCCATGTTTCTTCTTGTTCTACAAGGGAGAGCCACTTCCTCTACATATGTATGACTTCGCTATGCACTTCTTTCAGAACTGGCATAACGAAAAAGCTCTCGCATTCTACGTACCAAAGCTGGAGAATGAAGAAGAAGCGAGATACATCAAGATCATGATTGAGAGTGCTGAAAGGCTTCTCAAAAAAACTTATGCCTCTTACGCAGTTGGGTCCATTCGTCTCATGATTGTTCTCGAGAACCCTCGTGCGGTTTTCAGAACAAATGAAATCATGGATGAACTTTATCCGTATTTCGTTGGAGCAAGTCTTGGTTGGCACGATTATCTTGCCTCGACAGCGAGACTCTTTAAGGAAGATTCAAACTACAGAATTCCGGTGAAAGCTGATCCGGATATTGTGATCAAATACATCAAGGCCTCTCATGATCTTCTCGCTGATGTGGTGGGAACCCGTGGAGGAGTGAAAGTGGGTGGGATGTATGGAATTCTTCCGACGTCGAATGACCTGCGTTCTCCGTCTTATCAGATCACGATCAAAGGTTATATCCGTGACGTGATCACGCAGATGAAGCGAGACCTTTCAGGCTTCTGGGTAGCGCACCCGGATTTTGTGAGACTTGGTCTTGCGTTCGTTGAAGCGTGGAAGATTCATCAAAAGGGTGATTCATCAAAACTTGAAACTCTCGTGAAGTCTCTTCTTGATGAAAAGTATCATAAAGAAATTCTCGATTTCATTCACGGGCCGGATATCAAGGGACTTAATAAAGAAGATCCAATGTATCCGAGATCGCTGATTGTTGCCGACATGAAAGAATCAAATTTCATCGCAAACAATCATCCGGATGAAATTCGCTATAACGTATTCCAGTCGCTTCAATACATCACAGACTGGTTGTCTGGTAACGGGTGTGTGGCCTTGCCTGCACTTGTAGCGAACACTCCGGTTCGAGTGATGGATGATCTTGCAACTGCCGAGCGTTCGCGCTGGGAAGTATGGCACGAAATTCGTCATGGAAGATTTTCGCTGGAAGAATTTTTAAAAATTGCCCACGAAGAGTACATGTTCATCCGCAAAGATTTATCGAACGACAAAAAAATCGTTCAGGTAAAGTGGGATGAGAGAACTGAGAAGTGGTATCCGGTTGCGATGAATCTCATGATTAAACTCATGACAGATCCTGAGCCGGTAGAATTTGCGACTCAATTGTTCCTTCCTTTCACGATCAATGAAGTGAGAGAAGCAAAAGATCCATGGGCACACGTTGTGAAACTGGATTCTCAGAAGTTTGCCATTTCTGAATTTGTGAAACGTTTTAATTATTTCTTTGAAATGTGCGGCTCAGTTCGTTTTGCTAAATACATGGCGAAAGGTCCTGCGATCGATGAAGCAGTTGTTGCTCGTACGATCAGAAAGTTTGATAAGCAGGATATTTTAGATGCTGCTTCTTTCCACGGAAATATCGGTCAGAAGAAAGGCCTCGATAAAATGGCCTCATCTGAGCAGGCGAAAATTACCAGCGATGAAGCTGAACTCATGGAACTCGGGGATAAATATCTCTCGAAGTTCGGTATGAAGTTTTTGATTTCTGCTGCAGGAAAATCCGGTGCTGAACTACTGACAGCACTCAAAACACGTATCAATAATACTGAAGCTCAGGAAATTGAGCATGCGAAAGAAGCTCTTCTTGAAATCACACTGAAGCGCATGAATCAGCATCAGATGAATTCACTTTTAAAGGATATCGAAAAGGCCCGCGTGAAACACGGGATTGGTGCGGCCCAAGTGACGATCATC
>JBEIQF010000042.1:0-14919 GCA_040376635.1 Halobacteriovoraceae bacterium | reverse complement strand
GGGGGTTCTAACAAACTCGCTTCAATAGTGAAAAGCTTCGGCCAAAAAAAGTGTGGCAAGAATCGTCTACAGGTAAAAAGTTCACAGTAAAGTGACTTATTCCTCGATTTTGATCTTTCCGAGCATTTTCCCGAGACTTGTTTTGGGCTCAGGTTGTGAATGACTACGGCTCTGCTGAGGCTTAGGTGCCGGTTTAGACTCCTGACGCTCGTGACGATCTTCATATTCTTCTTCCTGAATGTATTCAGGATAGAACGGAAGTTCTGACTTATAGACGATGCGATCCAGATGCTTAACAAATCCAGACCAGTGACCTGTTGCTGAATCTGTTTTCTTGATGATGTCGAATGACGCCATCTTTGAATCCATGAGGTCAATCAGGTGAACAAGATAGGCTTCAGAAGTCTGTGGGATCTTCGGTGAACCGTACTCATACTCTCCGTGGTGAGCGAGGAGGATGTGCTTGATGTGCATTTTTGTATAGTGAGGGAAATTTCTGATTTTGTAAGAGAAGCGATCAACAATCTCGAGACCTTTCACGAGGTGTCCAACGAGTTTTCCTTCTTCTGTGTATTCTACGTTCACGCCATCAGTAAGTTCATAGATCTTACAAAGATCGTGAAGGATACAACCAGCAACAACATAGTTCTCATTCACTTTATAGTGACGAGAAAGATGAAGCGCCAGTTCCGTACAAGAGAGAATGTGTTCAATGAGTCCAGATTTATAAGCATGGTGAATGGATTTACCGGCCTGCCATGTTTTAAGACGTCTCGCGATTTCGCCATCAGTGATGACGTTACGAAGAAGGTCACGGATATAAACATCTGAGAGGCCATCAACGATCTTAAGAAGTTTTTTGTACATCACTTCAGGATCTTCAACCGCTTTCATGATGAAGTCGTCCATGTTCACTTCAGAGTTATCTAATTTTTGAATATGGTTAATGATGAATTGTTTTCTACCCTGATAGAAATTGAGCTTCCCTTTCACACGCACGAAAGCATTCTTGGTGATGGTATTTTCCACTTCAGTTGAGTAATTCCAGAGGCGAGACTCAAGATCTCCGGTTGAATCAGTCAGGATGATATTGAAGTACTTCTTTCCACTTTTATCTTCCATGCAGTTGATGATTTTCACCAAAAAGACGGATTCAATTTCTTCTTTACCCTGCAAATCGGAGATAAAAAGTTTTGTCATGGTAGTTCTCGTGCGTTAAGTGCTTAAAAAGAGAAATTCAGACTACACCGATATACTTGAATTCGCTACACAAAACACAGCTCTTCGAGTATGTTCTAAACGCTTAAAATATCTTAGTTTTGAATCCATATCGATAGTCACTTTCAGTGACATGAGGAGTCTTATGAAAACAGTAAAAGTTGGTATCAATGGTGTTGGTCGTATCGGTCGCACAATCCTTCGCGCTTATTTCAATCACGTGGCGAAAGATTCTAACTACAGCTTCGAAGTTGTTGCCGTTAACAACCCTGGTGAACCAAAGCCATATATCCATCTTTTGAAGCATGACTCTCTTCACGGACATCTGAAAGGTGATTTCTCTTTCGATCAGGAAGCGAGAGAAATTTCTTACAATGGAAGAAAGATTAAATTCTTCTCTTGTCGTAACCCTGACGAAATCGAGTGGTCATCAGTTGGCGCTCAAATCGTGATCGACTGTACTGGTATCTTCAAGGATAAAGCTAAGCTTGGTCTTCACATGAGAGGATCAGTGAAGAAAGTTATCATGTGCGCTCCAGGAAAAGACCTAGATGGTACTTTCGTTATGGGTATCAACAACACTAACTACGATACAAACAAACACCACATCATCTCTAACGCTTCTTGTACGACAAACTGTCTTGCACCAATCGTTAAAGTTCTTCACGAAAACTTCGGTATCGTGAATGGTCTTATGACAACTGTTCACTCATACACATCTGACCAGAACCTTCTTGATAACGCTCACGAAGATCTTCGTCGTGCTCGTGCTGCTAACCTTTCAATGATCCCTACTTCAACTGGTGCTGCTAAAGCTCTTGGCGAAGTTATCCCTGAAATGAAAGGCAAGCTTGATGGTTACGCTGTTCGCGTTCCAACTCCGGACGTTTCAATGGTTGACCTTACAGTTGTTCTTGAGAAGAAAGCGACGAAGGAAGAAATCAATGCAGCGATGAAGAAAGCTGCTGAAGGAAATCTTAAAGGAATTCTTGGTTTCACTGAAGAAGAACTTGTATCTCAGGATTTCATGGGAACAACTGAATCTTCAATTCTTGATTCTAAACTTACAAACGTTATCGGTAACACAGCTAAGGTTGTGAGCTGGTATGACAATGAAGTTGGTTTCTCGAATCGTGTAATCGACCTTGCTAATTTCATCGGCCAAAAACTCTAATTAGGAACTCTATATGCAATTGAAGTCACTTCAGGATGCTGATCTCAAAGGGAAGAAAGTTGTAGCTCGCTTCGACTTCAACGTTCCTCTTACTAAGACAGAACCAAGAACTATTACTGATGGCAGCCGTATCGATCAGGCGATTCCTACGATTCGTATGATGCTTGAGAAAGGCGCTTCTAAGATTATTCTCATCAGTCACCTTGGTCGTCCTGATGGTCAGCCAAATCCAAAGTATTCTTTGGAGCCTGTTGCTGAATATCTCGCAAGTAAACTTGGCACTGACGTGATTCTTTCTGAATCAGCAATCGACAACGGTGTGAAGAATCTTCTTCAACTTCCGGAAACAAAAATTGTTCTACTTGAGAACATCCGTTTCCTTCCAGGCGAAGAGAAAAACGACATGGAGCTTGCTGAGAAGCTTGCATCTTACGGTGACGTTTATGTGAACGACGCTTTTGGTGCTGCTCACAGAAAACATTCTTCTACTCATGCGATCAACGCTTTCTTCAAGGGCCGCGCTTATGCAGGTCTCTTGATGAAAAAAGAAATCGAATCTCTATCTGCTCTTCTTGAAAAACCAGCGAAGCCATTCGTTGCAGTAATCGGTGGGGCCAAAGTTTCTGACAAAATCAAAACAATCGAAAAGATGCTTGTTCTTGTGGACACACTTCTCATCGGTGGCGCGATGGCCTACCCATTCCTGAAAGCAAAAGGTGTAACAGTTGGTACATCTCTTTGTTCTGATGAAGACGTAGCTCTTGCTAAACACCTTCTTGCAGCTGACAAAGGTGGCAAGATTCAACTTCCGAAAGATCATGTGACTTCACTTGAATTCGGTGGCGCTCCTCTTCCATGTCCGGGAACAAACATTCCTTCGGATCAGATGGGACTTGATATCGGTCCTCTTACTATCAAGGCCTACGGCGATCACCTGAAAACTGCTAAGACAATTTTCTGGAATGGCCCGATGGGACTTTTTGAGAATAAAGATTTCGCGAAAGGTACAATGTCGATCGCAGATGTAATCTCTGAAACAAAAGCTTTCTCTGTTGTTGGTGGCGGTGACTCAGTTGCAGCTGTTCAGCAGTCTGGAAAAGCAGATAAGTTCTCACACGTGTCTACTGGCGGTGGTGCTTCTCTTGAGTATATCGAGAAAGGTGAACTACCAGGTGTACAAGCTCTGAAGATGGGAGTGTAAGATGAAAAAGCTTCTCGTTGGAAATTGGAAGATGAACAAGAACGGCAAGGAATGTAACGAATACCTTGAACAGTTCTCTGCAAAGTACTCTGGAAAACGTGAAGCGTGGATTGCGCCTCAATCACTTTACGTAAAACTTGTAATCAACTCGTCTTTGAAAGCTGGTCTTCAGAACTGTTCTGAACATGTTGAAGGTGCTTACACTGGAGAAGTTTCTCCAAGAACGTTTAAAGAGATGGGCGGCCACTTTGTGATCCTTGGTCACTCTGAACGCCGACAGTATTTTTCCGAAACATCGAAACAGTTGAATGCAAAAGTTCGCACGGCACTCGCTGAAGGTCTTGCTGTGATTTATTGTGTTGGTGAAACACTCGCTGAACGTGAAGCAAACCTAACGCTTTCTTTGATTGAAGACCAGATCCACCAGGGTCTGAACGATCAATCTCAGGCGACGCTGGAAAATCTCATCATCGCTTACGAACCAGTTTGGGCCATCGGAACAGGTAAAACTGCCTCTCCGGCACAGGCCCAGGAAGTTCACGCCCACATCCGTCAGATCCTAAAATCGAAATTCCCGACTTTCGGGGACAAGACCAGAATCCTCTACGGTGGCTCGGTAAAACCGGATAACGTTGAAGAATTACTAGGCCAGAAGGACATTGATGGGGGTCTTGTTGGTGGTGCAAGCTTGAAGGCGAAAGACTTTCTTGCGCTTTGTGGCGACGTTTAAACCTTTTTGATTTGCAAGTACCCAGAATTTTGTTAAAAATAGTGTCTAATTTGGAGACCAAGTTTTTATGATTACTTTTTTGATCGTTCTACACGTTGTTATCTGTTCACTTCTCGTTATTACAGTTCTTCTTCAGTTCGGAAAAGGTGCTGAAATGGGCGCGGTAATGGGCGGAGGTGCTTCTCAAGCTGTTTTCTCTAGCTCTGCTAAGGGTAACTTCATGACGAAGCTTACGACAGTTCTTGCCATCGGTTTCATGGTGAACTCAATCGTTCTAACTGTAATGAAATCAAGAGATGCTAAACGCTCACTCTTCGATAACGAAGCTCCAGTAGCTGCTCCACTTAACTCTGATGCTCAGGCGCTTGAGAAGAAAAATCTTGAGACAGTTCCTGCTGCTAACGATGCTCCAGCGACAGCAACTCCAGCTGCTACTACTGCAGAGCCTACTGCTCCAGTACCAGCTACGAAGCCAGTTCAATAATCAAAAAAAAAGCCCTCTTCGGAGGGCTTTTTTTTTGCCTTTAAGTCTTAGCTTTTTTCTTCGTCGTATCCACGACTTTAATTTTCCCGAAATCCATTTCCTTCTCAAACTTCTTAATCTCTTCGATCGGAAGTTGAGCGTAAGGTAAAGTCGGATCGAATGAATCCGCAAGACGCAGATCTTTTGTGCTTTCTGCTCTCACGTAACGAACGTGCTGATCAAAGATATCAAAGATAGTTGGATCAAGTTTAATGCCTCTGAACTTTCTCATCGTATTCATGGCGTCTGGGATGTTCAAAACTTCGTTATACGAGCGTTTTGTTGTAATCGCATCGAAGAAATCGGCAATCGTACAAACACGCGCCAGAAGATGAATCTCTTCCTTTCCTTTCAATCTTTTCGGATAGCCTGTGCCATCGTAATTCTCGTGGTGCTCGTGAACAACACGGGCAATGATTCGAACATCAATGTCAGCATTCACTTCGCAGTGACCACCGAGCAGAAGTTCAAGACCGAAGTCAGGGTGCTTTTTAATTGTCTGGTAATCTTCGTCTGATAGCCCCCCAGGGTTATTCAGAATATTCGTAGGGATTTTGATTTTTCCAAGGTCATGCAGAAGACCGCCAAGGCCCGCGTGAATGAGTTCTTTGCGAGAGGCCTTCGGGTTAACAGCTCGGTAAATCTGAATACAGTACATCGATACATTGATTGAGTGATCGTACGTATAGAAATCATGGAACGATAAGTTTCCGATGAGGTTTCGAAGGGAATCAATGTTGTGCTGATCGAGAACGTCGACCATGTTCTCCACTACTTCACGGCAATTTTCGATATTCTTCGAGAGGAGTTCAGTCGAGAACTCTTTGTCTTTTCCGAAAATGTTATGAAGGTATTCAAGGGCAGTATCTTTGATGACGGATGTTTTCTGAATATCATCAGCATTCGAGTGAACGAGAGATCTCAGATAGATCTTTCTGTGTTCTTCCGGAATGTAGAGCTGGAAATATTTTCGGTGATATTCTTCAATCTCACTCTTAGAGAGCGATCCACCGTTAGCAAAAATACGAATAAATTTTTCTTTTCCCTTAACCACTGATGAGTTGATGAAGAGATCGTACAAAAGGGGTTGGTCGGTTTGAATCAAATCATACCGGACCGAAAAGAAACTGGGCTTCGTGTCCATGGAGAGATTGTACCACCTTCCGAGACCGAGGTGATTAGGCAAAATTTAACACAATAAAAAAGGGGACTTACGTCCCCCTTTCTATAGATAAATTTCTTTAAAGACTAAAACGGGATGTCGTCAGCTGCGAATGAAGCGTCTGAAGAGATCTGATATTCCTGAGCTGGAGCTGGTGCCTGAGCATAAGAAGTATCTACGCCTGCGTTCTGGTTAGTGTTAGCAGATGGACCGCCAATGAACTGAACAGTTGAAGCGAGAATCTCAGTTGTGTATTTCTTGTTACCGTCTTTGTCGTCCCATGAACGAGTCTGAAGGCGGCCTTCAAGGAAAGCCTGACGGCCTTTAGCAAGATACTGATTACAAAGTTCAGCAAGCTTGCCCCAAACAACAACTCTGTGCCATTCAGTCTTCTCTTGTTTCTGGCCTGATTTATCAGTCCATGACTCTGTCGTAGCAAGAGAGAAGTTACAAACCGGTGAACCACCTGGAGTGTACTTAAGCTCTGGATCCTGTCCAAGTCTTCCTAGTAAAATAACTTTGTTTACGCTCATAAATTCTCCTTAGTCGCATAGGTTGCGAATAAAAAATAAAAAGGGTTTTCCTATACTTCCTTCTTACCGCAGGTTGATATGGATGGAAAAAGAAATTTCCTATCACAATCTAGCAATGAAAGAACAAGGCCAAGGATGAATTGGGTAACTTATGGAAATTGAAATCTTGTAATGCGAGTCTGAATATTAATTCAATCGAGAATACGAATTTTCTTCCTGACGAATTTTTCTAAGAACAGGACTATCAGGATTTTGTTTGAGGAATTCTTCTACTTTCTGACGAGCAAGTTTCACGTCTTTCTTGTACCACTTGGGATCAAAACCACAATGTGGACACGTGAGGTCCTTGCGATAGAGAGATTTGTGAATGCTTTCAAAGAGACCCCAGATAATCGGAAGTGCCATCGCTCCTCTCCACTCTAGCCATGGATAAGTAGCAGCTGTGAAACCGATGGTGAGAACGAGAATTTGACCGTAATGAAGACCAGAGAGATGGCGAGAGTAGCGAAGCTTTCTTGGCGATCTACAAAGGGCACAGAAACAGTCTTTTTGAGTCTTTTTCATTCGTTCTCCTAGTCGTATTAGACCACGAAACCTAGCAACCCAAGGACCCCTGCAGTTTTTGCCGTTCAAAGTAGAGAAGGACACTCTAGGGATCCCGCGATCCCTAGGGTTTTGAACTTTTTGGAAGGGCGTTAGTCTTGGTGGGTTGCTAGGAGAGGTTTACCGAATTCTGCTCACGTGCCACTTCCAAAGATCGGTACCCTTTGGATGGCTTTACACCTCGCAAGTCCCATACCAAAATAGATATACGTAATATTCACGACTTTAACCGACTAAAATTGGCGCCAGTGACAAAACGAACCTCAGAGCAGGGTCAAATTAGTATCTTCTTCTCAGCTTCACTCGTTGTGATGATCTCAATTATTGCGTTCGTGATTAACATTGGTCTCTTCGTTAAAGCAAAAATCAATCTGCAGAATGCGACAGATGCTGCTGCCTTCGCGGGAGCCGCCGTTCAGGCCAGACAGCTTACTAAGATCGCCTATCTGAACTGGGAAATGCGAAACATCTACAAAGAGTGGATGTATAAGTATTACGTGATCGGAAATCTGAACATTGAAGATGTAGAAATTCCGAAGACAAGTGGCGTGATGAAATTCAATCTGAAAGATGATGTGAATCCACTCACAACCCAAGCAGAGAAAGATCAATTCAACATTCCTACAGTGTGTATTCATATCGCTGGATCTCAGACGAATATTTGTAAACGCTACTCTGTTCCGGGTCTTCCTGAATTCGGTTCATCAAATCTTCCTGGTGCTGAAGAAGCTTCACGAGCATTCATGGATACACTCATCAGCACAAAGGTGAATGACTGTATCGATAGAACTCGTCTGAATATGACTGTTGCGAACTCATGGACGTACAACGTTCTCGGTAACTCGATGGATGAGACACTCACTGGTCGAGGTCCTGCGATTCTTTCTGACAGACAAGGTGCATGGCCGAAAGCGGTTGAGCTTGCGATCAGAATGCGTAACCTTGAAAAGATCATGAACCGCAATGCTGAAGAATCCGGAATTTGCGCAAATGGTACAACTGAAAGCGGACTCACTCGCTGTACGAAATCTATCACTGAAATTGAATCGCAAAACATGCTTGGTAACGAGCGAATCGTAAAAGCTTTCTATTCTGGATACCGAAATCTTGGAAACATGGATGACAATGAGATGAAACTCTCATTCACACTTTCAGAGATACCACCGAATCCATATTTTCAGCAAAATAAAAACAATGCCAGTAACCTTCTTGTGAAAGAGCCATATCCGAAGCAGTGGGTAGACTTAAAACTCATGATGGTAAACTACGCGATCTTCTATGCGGCCATGATTCCAAGAGCCGATTCAAAAACTTCAGGGGCATGTGATATCTCGAAAGTTGCGATTCCTGTTCCTGGTTATCCAATGGGCTTTTATAAAAATCCAGAAGTGTTAACTTACTACGCAGTTAAAGGCGAAGCTGAGTTCATGGGAATGTTCAATCCATTCAGAACTGGTCCGGTTAAACTTCAGGCCTACTCAGCTGCAAAACCAATGGGTGGACGAATCGGCCCGATGCTTTTCACACAAAAAGAGAACACGGACTATATCGTAAGCCGTAAAGACACAACGAAACGCCGTTCACTTCCCTACATCACTTCGTATGACTTCAAAGGTGTGACGATTCGTGGAAGAACTTATACTGAAGGCGGTCCGGGTTCTACGAACTTCATTCCAGGCCTTCCTCTTCCGACAAACTCTGCAACGTCTCCCGGTTCATTCTGGCTGACAGATGCTGATCGACCACTTGGTGGTCTGGTTGCTGATGCAGAAGGTGTTCAGTTTGGTGTTCCGAATATGGTATATGATTATCAGACGCCATTTAAAATTGATGGTTATTCAACGGCTGAAGATCCTATCCACAAAATCGTTGCGAAGACTCCAGCAACTGAAAAAGAAATTGGTCTCTTCTCAAGATTTCAGTTCAATGCTTTCCGTGGAAATGCCATCACTGCAACGATCAGCCCTCAGACACTTGATCAGGAAATTGCACGTGTAAGAGCTCCAACACAATATGAAGCTGCCAACTACCTGATTCCTACCCCGCATGATTTTAACAATACAAAAGGTTTTGACTCATTCGGATTTATCACAGGACCGCAAGAGGATGTTGGAAACGGCATCGCAAGATACTCCGCAAGTATCTATGCCCCTCTCTACAAAGATTCTGCGAATAATCAGTCTGATCTTATGTATCAGAACAGTGCTGAAGTTCTTTCTGCCATCACTGAATTCATGAAGGCACAGGAAACTGGTCTCAAGAAATACATGATGTCTTTGAATAAAGCTTCAATTGAAATCTACGCTCAAAAAGATAAAGTGGCGGGTGGTGCTTCTGGTTCAGCTCCCGGTTACGAAAGAGCGGCGAAAGGTGTTTCAGATATTAATCACACTCTTGCCGATGTCACCCAAGTCCCAAGTTCTTGTGACAGTATCGCGGGACAATTTTTGTACTATTACAATGGCGATGGCGTAAATCCTTCACTTACTCCTTCAATCGATGCCGGTTGTCCTAAACCTATCGGTGCTCTTCTAAGAGAATACTTTGCGAAAAGCGTGAATGATCAAACTTATGATCCTACTTATTACTCGATGAAATTTTCGTGGAAAAAGGCTGCTCCGCAGGAAGAATTAACTAATTTAATGACTGCTTATACACCAGGCCCTTTCAGTGGTGTGGGCCAGGACGGAAATTACTCAAGTCCAATCCCAGGTGCCAGTATAGCTGATATTATGCGTCGTAATTTCTACTCAACTAAGTTCATTACTCTTGATTCACTGCAAGCATGTGGTGGACCTTGTTGGGATAACCCTTTTCCAATCATGTCAGAGGGTAAGACAGGTGCAGGACCGGCCGGATCAGAAACCCAGCATACCCGTCTAGCAAATCCAATCAATCCAACTACCGTTGATTTAGATCTGAACTCCATTAAGTATTAATATTTCTACTCTTGATAAGGGCAGGGACGACCATTTATAATGGTGGAGTCTTAAACACACTTCACTTCTTAAAAAAGGATCTTTTGTGGCTACGAAAAAGACCAAAAAAGTAACAAAAAAAGCTGCTCCAGCGAAGAAAGCTGCTGCTAAAAAAGCGGCTCCTAAAAAAGTAACTAAGAAAGCCGCTCCTAAAAAAGCTGCTCCAGCGAAGAAAGTTGCAACAAAAAAAGCTGCACCTAAAAAAGCTGCCAAGAAAGTTGCTGCTAAAAAAGCTGCTCCAGCGAAAAAAGTAGCTGCGAAGAAAGCTCCAGCGAAAGCTGCAAAACCAGCTCCTAAAGCTGCTCCAAAAGCTGCACCTAAGGCGGCTCCAAAAGCGACTAAAGCAATTACTCCTGAAGTTGTTAAAGCACCTGCTCACGCAGCTCCTGCTTTCAACGATGACTATACAGCTGATTCACTAAATGATGATTTCGATGCTGAATTTGATTCTGACGAAGAAGAAGAAGGCGAAGCTAAGCCAGCTGATGAAGCTGCTGACGAAGAAGAAGAAGGCAGCTACGGTTACGGCTGGGGCTACGAAGAAGGCCTTGATTCTCCAGAAGATGCTGAAGAAGAAGAAGACGATATGGACGAAGATGCTGAATACGTAAAAGGTCCTAAGAAAAAAGCTGGGGACGAAGAAGAAGAAGACGACGACGATTTCTAGAACATACTAAATGGCTCCTTTCGGAGCCATTTTAGTTTTTGAGAGGTGCTTATGAAAAAACTTGAGTTATATTTCTTTCCACAATGTCCTTACTGTCAGATTGTTGAATCAGCTTTGAGAGTTACTGGCCTGGAAGAAAAAGTTACTTATTTCGATATCCATGATGACCCTCATAACAAAGAACGATTAATCAAAATGACAGGTCGTGGAACAGTTCCTTGTCTCGTTATTGATGGCAAACCTATGCATGAATCGAAAGATATCGCAGCCTGGTTACACAAATATGCACAAGAGATTGCTCACGATAATGGGAAACAGTTAAGTGGAAATTAGAGATCCTGTTCACGGTTCGATACCTATTCATGATGCAGAAATAGAGATCTTAGAGCATCCCTTTTTTCAAAGGCTGCGAAATATAAAACAACTCGGCTTTTCGGAATATGTTTTTCCGGGTGCTACTCATACTCGCTACATTCATTCGATCGGCGTAATGAATGTATCAACTCTCGTATTCAATAATCTTTTTAAAGATCAGAATTCAAAAGATATCCTGAGACTCAAAGAAAGCTTGCGTCTTGGATGTCTTTTACACGATATTGGCCACGCACCTCTCAGTCACTCGACTGAATCAGTAATGCCGATGGTAAGTGCTCTTAAACTTCCGAAACAGTTTGTCGGAAGAGAGAGACAGGCTTCACACGAAGATTACACCATCAAATCTATTGTTGATTCTTCTTTCACTGATGCCTTTAAAGGTGTGACGAAAGAATTTGGCATTGATCCGAAGGCGATTGCAGAACTTGTTATCGGAGAGACTGCTAACCCGGCGTACTTCACTGTCAACGGCATTAACTATTTCCCTCTCCTGCACCAATTAGTTTCTTCTGAAATGGACTGTGATCGCATGGATTATCTCCTTCGCGACTCTTACTTCTGCGGAGTGAGCTACGGTAAATTTGATCTTGATTGGATCATTGATAACCTTAAAGTCTGTGTCGAGAACAACGAAGCTTATCTAGGGATTTCAGAAAGAGCGATTTCGACTTTTGATGATTTCCTCTTGTCTCGTTTCCATATGTTCATGATGGTGTACTTCCACTACCGTGCTGTTTGCCTTGAGCAGATGCTCATGCGCTACTTCCAGTCCGGCACCGATGAATATGCGATTCCTGCTGATATCGAGGCCTATCTTGAACACGATGATGCCTATCTTATGCGAGTATTACGCAAATCAGATAACATCTGGGCAAAACGTATTGTGAAAAACAACATTCCGAAAAAGATTCTTGAAACTTTCGGAACAGTTCATCTTCACCAGATGCATGACCTTGAAAACTACCTGAAGTCCCAGAACATTGATTACATCAAGTGTTCATCAACAGGCCGACTTTCTAAATACTACAGCGCCAACTCTCCTCAAGACATCTACCCGATGAAAGTGATGAGAGAATCTTCGCTTTCCAAAGACCACCGTACGATCAAGAACATTCAGGAAGCGACAGATCTCTTCCTGAAATATTCAGAATCGCACGCGGTTAACCGGATTCACTGTGACTTTGATGAACTCAGTTCAAGTCACAAGAAAGAAATCCTGAAGATCATTCAGGCGTAACGATGTACAAGTTTTTCCTCTATACGATCTTGTTGATTCTCTACCTCGGTCTTGCGAAGGCCCTTTCGCCTTCTGAAATCGGCGTTCACTATCTTCAGAACGAAAGAGGTTTCTCAAAACTCATCAAAGGCCAACTCTCAACAGTTATCCTGGTTGATACTCATGCTACGGGTTTCCTTATCAAGACCTATTACCAGAAATATCGCGTGATCACCGGCTACGATACGGTTGAAGAACTGATCGTGAGAACGAGTAAAGAGTTCGCCAAGAAAAACATGAAGAACATCGGGCTCTCGCTTTATCGTAAGACCGATGAGAAGGAAGAATTTCTACCTTTGCCTCCTGGCTCGCTTTACATCGGAAATCGTGAATTTGGTGAATGGAAAGAAAACAAGAAAGGTGAAGTTCGCTGGCGCTTTAACAAAAGCTTCAAGAATTTTCCTCGCTACTTAGGATGGGGAAAATTCCGTCCGAATGAAGCTTTCTTTCAGGAACTTCGTTCTTATACGTCACTCAATCAGCCTTATTATGGGCCAAATACAGAATTCGGCCCAACTGGAAAAGTGACCAGAGAAAACTTCCCTCACTTCTTCAAAGATGAACGCATGAAGAAGGTGGAACTGAAAACGCTCCTCATCGAATATTTAAAAGAGAATTTCTAAGGATATTGTTATGGCCGAAATTTTTGACCGTCTGGTGATCAGGTTGCTTCTTGCCGCCTTCGTTTGCGTGATGATTTACGTTTATCGTTATGCCCACGTCATTTTCTACCCAACGGTAAAACGTCAGGTTTTAAAGCGCATTGCTCCTGCTGAAAATCCAGCAGATGCTCTTCACCTCTTCTCGCGCATCGTCGGTATCTCGATCATCTTCTCTTCCATCACGTTCAATGAATCATCTGGCTTCTTCCTCAGCATTTTCCATTTTGCTGTCTGGGGAACGATCGCGATCATTCTTTATCTACTTTCGCTCTTTATCATCGAATCGATTGTGTTCTACAACTTCGACTACACCGATGAAATTCTGAAACGAAAGAACATGAGTTATGCCGTGATCAGTTTCTGTCACGCCATCGTTATTGCTTACCTCACACGTACTGTAATGATCGAAGCTGAAAACTCGCTGATCATCTTATTGGTACTTTGGTTATACATGCTCGTGATCGTAGGCTTCTCCGTGAAGTACTTCACGTTCATCAGTAAACTCACTTTCAACCGACTCCTGATCCAGAAAAACCTCTCACTCTGCTTCTCTTATGGTGGATTCAGCCTTGGGGCGGGACTCATTATTGCGAGCTGTTTTGATCAGGAACACTACGACATCACCGTTTATTGCATCCAGGTCCTCCTGAAAACGATCCTCTCGCTCATCATCTTCCCTATCTTTAAGAAAGGTCTCGTGAAGATCTTCCCGGTCAAATTAGGTGAATATGGAAGCCTGGAAGGCCAGATCGATACGGACATGCAGTCACTTGGCTACGGTTTCTATGAAGGATGTGTTTTCATCTCAGGCGCAATCCTGACTACAATGATCGTGAATCGCATTCAGTTCGGTACAATTTACCCATTTTTTTAAGCCCCTATGCCTCTGGTAGAATGTCTATCAGAGGTATTACATGGCCCAAAAATTTCAGAACGTTTTCGCCCAACTTCAAGAGTTTGAAAAACACATTGGTATGTTGGAAGAACGTATTCTTGAGCTCGAGCAAAAAATTGAATCAATGGTTCAAGTTGAGCGCAATCACCTCATTCGCGTGAAGAACAACGAAGAAGTTTCAGACGAATTCATTTTCTTCGGCCGCAAGTATCACGATCTCTCTCCTGAGAAAGCGTGGAAGATGTATCAGAATAAAGACTTCGATTTTATTTTGATCGACGTTACCTCAAAAGATTACAAGCCCTACAAAAAACTTCCAGAAGCTCTTCACATCCCGTGGGAAGATTTTCAGGAACGCTTTTTCGAAATCCAATCTAAGACGACTCCAATTCTCATCATCTCAGAAGACGGAACTAACTCCGTTCTAGCTTGTGAGTTCCTCATCAAGCGCGGCTATTTTAACTGCAATAATGTTTCTGGTGGATACAAGCACTGGAAAGGGTTTCAGTTGAAAGATGCGAGAGATATCAGCGCTTAAATTTTTCAAGAACGAAAGTTATTTTAAATTCCTACATTTTGAATAGATATATAGATACGTGTGTATTAATCACTTCCTTCATTTTTCCGGAGGAAGCATGGACAAGAATTTTAAAATTGATTTACCTTTTCAGACAAAACCACCCCGCTTAAAAGAACTCGTTAACAATCACATAATGGGCGATGTATGGGTACGTGATACTCCATTTGGGCCGGTTACGGATTCTTTGAAAATTGCTGAAAAGTTTGAAATTGAACATAAGAATGTCTTACGCGCGATAAGAAAATGCTTGAAAGAACTTTCCATTGAGCTCAAATTTGAGCTGAGTAAAAACATTATAGAAAACAATTACTTGGCTGGTCCTGGAGGAAAGGAGAGAAAATC
>JBEIQF010000483.1:0-2007 GCA_040376635.1 Halobacteriovoraceae bacterium | reverse complement strand
TTTATTATGGCATTGTTACTTTGAATAATTTTGAAAATCTCGTCCAGGCCCCATCCACTCTTTCATTATACAGACCACACCCGACGAGAGTATTTCCTTCAAAGAAGAATTCACCACTCAACATCATGTAGTGCCTATCAGTTCCCTGTCCAAGAGCACTGGCCACCCAACGAGGCTTAACAGGTTTTCCTTTCGCCAGTTGATCAGCAGTGATCACATGAATCCAACCGCCGTTATTCAATACAAGTGAATTATTATACCAGCGAACTTTTGCATCCGGAGCGATTACACCAGCTCTCGATTTATCGTAAGGGATTTGTTTGATGACATTTCCACCAGTGAGTTCAACCGTTGCAACTCCATTAAAACCATTTTCTCTGTTTCCAGTGAAAACAATCTGAGCATTTTTTCCATCGAATGCAACAGAGACAGCGTCCCCGCCCTGGATCTCGCTCATGAAGTTAGTCCAGATTTCTTTTTTCTCAGTCATATCAAATGCCGTGAGAGTTCCTCCACCTCTCACTACCAGAAGAAGGTTCCCGGCCTTCGTCATTGAGAGACTCTGATCCATTTCAAATGAATCAATCATCGTACCGTCATTTTTCATATGAAGGATTGTTGCAGATGAAAGTAACCAGATGTCTTCACCATTTACAACCACTGAGCGGATGCGGGTTGGAGATGAAAAGATGGTCTTGCCTTCAAGTGAAGCTAGAACGTATTCACCATCAACTCGTGAAGCGATAACACCGTCACCAAAAGCAACGGGAGGATTTTGTAGATTTGCAGTGCAAACTGTATCAAGATATCCAGCATGGGCGCTGAGTGAAATAAGTGAACTCGCAATGAATGCGCGTAACATAAGGACTCCTTTCCTGTTTATGAACCTAGATTAATTTTAGGAAACCCGATATGATTTGGACAACATGAAAAACCTATTTTGGCTTCTTCTTCTAGTGAGCTGTGCGCAAGTCCCCGTCAAAGAGGATAAACACGACCTCGTTTCAGTGGATGCTGCCCTCAACCACGCACAGGCCTCATACCTTAAGGGTTGTGTAGATGCTTTTCATGACTTGAAGATTCCGGGGGCCTTCACCTCGTGCAGGGACAAATCCCTCATTCACCGCCGCGAGCTTGATTCCATCATGGATCAGGACTTATAATTGTTCCATCAAGGAGCATTATGAGAACTTTTAATCAATGGATGGATGAGTACGGCGTCAGTCACAAAAATCCGACGAATCAGTTAGTTCATAAGATTTGTGTTCCCCTCATCATGCTTTCAGTGATTGGTTTCTTGTGGTGTATTCCGAGACCAGAAATTTTTAACCAGGTTCCCTATCTCAATTGGGCAACAATCTTCATCTTGGGTTGCCTCTTCTTTTATCTCTCATTAAATTTTGTGATGTTTCTGGGGATGATTGTTCAGACATTCGTGATGTGTTTTATTTGTCACAAGATTTACGAAGCAGGTTTTCTACTTCCGTTCAGTGCTGTGGTTTTTGTTCTTTCGTGGATTGCTCAATTCTGGGGACACAAGATTGAAGGCAAGAAACCTTCGTTTCTTCAGGATCTCGCCTTCCTGTTAATTGGACCATTGTGGGTGACACGATTCTTCTATAAAAAAATCGGCATCAACGTTTAAGATTTGTCATTGATTCAGGGCGGACCCATTCATCAAATTGTTCGCCTGTTAAATATCCCAACTCCATGGCGGCCTGTTTAAGCGTTTTATCTTCCTTATGCGCCTTCTTAGCAATCGCAGCTGCCTTGTCATACCCAATGTGGGGATTAAGCGCTGTAACAAGCATTAAAGAGTTCTGGAGATGACTCTCGATGACCTTGTGTCTTGGTTCAATTCCACGCACACAGAACTCTTCAAAAGATTTACAGCCATCTGAAAGAAGTCTCACACTTTGAAGAAAGTTATGGATGAGAAGCGGTTTATAAACATTTAATTCAAAATTTCCCGATGCCCCACCAAATCCGATGGCCGCATCGTTACCG
>JBEIQF010000273.1:0-4645 GCA_040376635.1 Halobacteriovoraceae bacterium | reverse complement strand
TTAAAGAGTAAAAGGCACGATGAAGGCAATAATCGCAGCGAAATCTTTTGCGTGTGATTTTGTTACTTCTCCAGCATCCACTGAATATTCATCTCTGTTAGTCCAGTTGAACGCAAGTTCTGCGGCCCACTGATTTTCAAACGTCTTTCTATTCACAAAATACACGTCGATATAATCAGGATTTCCGGCACCATCAAGAGTTTCGAAACCCTCACGTGTACGGATATTTCCTTTCGCGCGATCAAAACCGTTGTAACCAACAAAAAGTGCACCATCTACCGAGTCTTTATAAACCCACTCATATCCGATGCGGGCATACGTGTAGCGGCTGTGATAACCGAAGTAATCATCCATAAGGGAGAGTTCAAGCGAGATTGAATGATATTTTCCCTGGATGTTCCACTCATCAGTGTCGAAAACTCCGGCACCTGGGAATGAGAAGCGTGAGTAATAGGCCTGAACTTCCCATTTTTTTCCACTCCATCTTTTTCCCACAGTGACGTCGATTTCTGACGTTACCGTTGCATCTTTGTGAAGAGCTTCATCCGAGAATTCAGCGTTTGAGAGGAATGTGTTCGCATAGAATCCATTCCAGATTTCTGTATCAAGTTCACCCTGTATCGCAGGCTTGTTTTCAGAGAAAGTCGTTCCTCGCCAGATGAAGTTTGAATAGGCCCCTACTTCAGCATCGATTGAGGAGAAAGCAAGGAGAGGGAACAATAGAATGAGGAAGATCATTTTTTAGCAAAGGCCTTTACGATATTTTGGTCAAAATAATTAGAACTCATGCCTGCATCTACGATGAGAGTTGAAGCATTAATTCCTGAACTGCGGCTTGAAAGAAGAAAGCAGACTGTATTGGCAACTTCCTGGGTAGCGAGAGCTTCCTTACGGAGAGTCAGCTCTTCAGCGTAAAGATAGTTGTCGATATAGTCAGGGATACCTGCCGAAGCTGAAGTCTTAAGTGGTCCGGCCCCTACTGCGTTCACTCTGACTTTTGAAAACTCAGATAATGATTTTGCGAGGAAGGGAACAGTAGCATCGAGCATGGCCTTGATCGGGCCAAGGTAGCCGTATGAAGTCGCTTTTGTATTTGAGATTGAAATTGTAACGATTGAAGCAGTTTCTGTGAAAAGTTCTTTTAACTGATTACTCATTTCTACGAGCGAAAAACAGCTGATCTGTGCAGCTTGAAGATAGTTCTCACGTTTAGTTTCATGAAATGGTTTTGGTCCGTCTTCAAAGTTAGCGAATGCCAATGAATGAAGGAAACCATCGATCTTTTGGTTGATCTTCGTTGCGAGATCTTTATCTTTTTCTACGTCGTAGATAAAAACTGGAGATTCAGGGAAAAGTTTTTTGACAGCTTCAGTCTGAGATTCATGTTGAACAGAAAAAATGCAATTTGCTCCCTGCTCAATCAGAGTCTTTGCTGAAAAGTAGGCCACTGATTTTTTGTTGGCGACTCCGGCAATGTAAAAAGTTTTTCCAGAAACGTTCAGGAAATCCATCTTTAAACTTCTCCGTTCTCAACAAGAGTAGCAGCAAATTCTATCGTCATAATGGTTTTGCCATCAGCAGTGATCTTTCCTTTCATGAATGCTGCATTCGCAAGCATTTCAACGAAATCCACTGTGATGTGTAATGTATCACCTGGCTTTGCCATGTTCTTGAACTTCGTTGATTGGATTCTTGTCACGAGAGCAGTTTTAGAATTACCAGCACCTTCGCCTTTCAGGGCCATGAGAAGAGCACCAGTCTGGAAAACAGCTTCACACATCAAAACACCAGGAAATACCGGACGACCTGGGAAGTGACCACGGAAGAAATCTTCATCACCAGTCAGCTTTTTTGAAGTTGTGATTTGGTTTTCTGTGCGATCAACAATGTTCTCAATGAAGAGAAATGGTTCACGCTGAGGAATATTTTTAAGGATTGTTTCAAGCATTGAGGCCTCCAGCGATGTCGAGTGTTGCACCTGTAATATATGAAGACTCACGGCTTGCGAAGAAGAGAACTGCGTGTGCCACTTCTTCAACCTTTCCAAATCTCTTCATAGGAACCTGAGACTTATATTCTTTAACCTGATCTTCCGGAAGATCAGCAAGGAGTTCTGTTTCGATGAAACCCGGGCATACGTTATTGATTGTGATATTACGTTTTGCCACTTCTTTTGAAACTGAAAGTGAAAGAGCAATCTGTCCAGCTTTTGAAGCTGCGTAATTCGCCTGGCCTTGAAGCCCAAGTTTTCCGCCCACTGATGACATGTTCACAATGCGGCCGTAACGGTTTTTCATCATTTGAAGAACCGCAAAACGAGTCATGTTGTATGTACCCTTGAGATTTGTATCAATGACTGAATCCCATTCATTTTCCGACATTGACGCCACAATGTTATCGCGACGGATTCCGGCGTTGTTTACCAGAACTTCAAGTGAAGAGAATTGAGCTTCGTATTCTTTGAAGAAGTTTTCCACTTCAGCTGTTTTCGAAACGTTGAATTTTTTTACAACCAGCTTGTCGCCGTAGATTGAAAGCTTCTCTTTGAAGTTTTTTGCTGCTTCATCATTGCCTGAATAAGTTGCAACAACAGTTGCTCCGGCCTTGAGGAATGATTCAGTTAGACCTGCACCGATTCCGCGTGTGCCACCTGTTACGATGATATGCTGACCGTTAAACTGATACATACTAAGCTCCTGTGCTTAAAAAACTTTCAATTGAGTTGGCCTGAATGGCGCCATAGTTAGCAGCACCAAGCCAGCCTGACATAATGATGCCGACTGAACCCGCGTGGAATAATCCTGGAATGGTCTTATGTAAATTCATTGATACATCAAGACCTTCAAACTTCGTTCCGAAAGAAGATCCTTTCGGGTGAAGTGTATAACGCTCAACCGTGAGGGGAGTTGCTGCTTCCACCACTTCTAATTTATCTCTGATATCCGGAATGAATGCCTCAAGACCCTTGATCGTTTCTTCGATCATGAAATTCTTTTCTGCTTCGTATTCTTCCTTAGATAGATTCTTCCAGTCATCATAGTTGCAGTTTGTACTCGATACGATCGCCACTCGTGCATCAGGTTCCTGAGGGCGTGATTCTTTCGGGTAGTAAACTGAGAATGTTCTTGATGATACTTTCAGGTCCAGAAGTCTTTCCGGAACATATGTAGGGTAGCTAGAAGTGAAAACGAGTTCACCTATGTAAGGGATCGTCGCACCTTCTTTAAGGCCCATATATACCTGGCAGCTTGAAGAATTAAGTCTCACTGCTTTTGTTTTCTCAACAAACTCTTTCGGGAAATGCTCTTCTCCAACAAGATTTAAAACTGTCGAACGGATGTTTCCGTTAGAGAGAATCGATTTTGCTTTAACAGATTTTCCATTAATCACAACGCCAGAAGCTTTTCCGTTCTCGATTAAGATCTTGTCGACTTTCGCCTGAAGCTTGATATCAACGTTGTTTTTCAGAAGTTCATCTTTCATTTTAGCGATGATGAAATCTGTTCCACCCTTGAAAGTATAAACACCCTTACTCATGAAGTTTGAGAATACAATTCCGTATGTGATCGCCGGATCTTCGAGAGTTGATCCGTTTGCGTAGGTGATCGGCTCCATCAGGAATCGAGTCACATCATTTCTGCCTGGGAAGAATTTTTCAAACAACTCACGATTGGTCATCTGTGAGTTATCGTAAAAGTTCATGTTAGCGAGGTGATTGAAGAATGCATCAACCGTTTCTTTAGCGATGCCGAATTTTTCAACCATCGTCTGGGTGTAATGCTCTTTTGTGAAATCGGTTTGAATTGTAAATTGTGGGTTAACAAATCGAACGTCTTTCAATTGAACGATAGAATCGGCGATATCTTTACTCCAGTATTTTTTGCATGTTTTGATCATGCCAACCGGAAACCCATGGAGGGAAATATCAAAAACGTGATTTCTGTCTTCGCGGAAGAACCACGTGGCAAAACCACCCAGCTTATTATGAGATTCAAGAAGAAGAACCGAATGACCATGGCGGCCCATGATATTAGCGGCCGTCATACCGGCAAGTCCTGATCCGATAATTACGACATCATAGTCCTTAGTGATTTCATCACGAACTTTATAAAGCATCTCTCGGAGCCTCGCGTTGCGTTAAAGTGTCTAATATCATTCGGGGAAGATTAATTGATTCTCTCGAAAAAGTCATGAATTCCGTTACAATAATAGGAAAAGTATAACTCTTTAGAGGCCCACGCATGCAGGTTCTGAGCTTTTTAAAAAAGACCTTTAGTTTAGATGATCGCTCCCTCGGACTTTATCGTATTTTGATCGGTATCGTTGTGATGGCAGATGTAATATATCGCCTGGAAGATCTCACGAATTTTTATACCGACATCGGCCTCATACCCCGAAGTATTTTTACTTCTGAAATGACTATGCCATGGTCATTTTCTCTCCATCTTGCGAATGGAAGTCTTCCATTTGCCGTCGTCATGTTTTCGATTCATCTCATCTTTGGTCTCATGCTTGTGTTTGGATACAAATCTCGTTGGGCCATGATTGGTGCCTACATTATGACTGCCTCAGTTCATAACCGTAACTGGTTAGTTAACAACGGCGGGGATGATGTTCTGCGCGCGATTTTATTCTTATCGATATT
>JBEIQF010000276.1:0-4567 GCA_040376635.1 Halobacteriovoraceae bacterium | reverse complement strand
GTTGGAGATGAGAACGTAAGAGTCTCAACCATTGAACGAGCTTTTAAAGCTCGCTTGATAAGAGCGACTAAGTTTTCAGAACTGATTGGCTTTTCAAGATAGTTATATGCACCCTCTTTCACTGCCTTCACCGCATCTGTTACGTTTGAGTAAGCAGTGAGGATCAAAACGATGACAGAAGGATCATGCTTCTTGATTTCAGTGAGGGCCTGAATACCGTCCATCTCTGGCATATTCACATCCATCACAACAAGATCATATTTCTGGCCGTAGACTTTGTTGACGGCTTCTTTACCGTTGTCTGCAACATCTACTACGAAGTGATGATACTCAAGAGCTTGTCTTACGTTCTGTTGAAGAACTTTATCATCATCAACGACCAAAACCTTATGCATAGAAATCTCCTATTAACCTATTCGTTCTTAAGCTTAATTATAAACGATGTTCCCTCTCCAAGTTGAGAGGTGGCAGTAATAACCCCATTATGTAACTCGATAAAATATTTTACCAGATAAAGGCCTAACCCTGAGCCTTTAATTGAATGGGTACTATCGTTCTTCACCCGATAAAACTTATCAAAAATATGGGCAAGATCATCGGGACCAATGCCGGTTCCGTTATCTTTAACTTCGATATAAACCCATTCAGCATCATCATGAGTTTTCACTTCTACCGTTTTTCCCTTACCGGCGTACTTGATAGAGTTCTCAATTAGATTAGAAATAACCCTATTCATGAGTACCGTATCAATTTGGATGGGATAAAGTGGTGAGAGATCTGTCTCAATCTTCATCTCTTTGGCATTAGCTTCAAATTCGAGCTTCTCTACAATCCCTTCGATAATACGGTTCACGTCCTTCGACTCTTTGCGAAGCGTAAGGTTCTGCGACTCAATTTTAGTCAGGTCGAGAATCGAATTGATGAAGTTATTTAGCTCTTTGGTGGAGTTAACAACGTTATCAATGAGCTCGGTCTGTTCGGGGGTGTTATTGAACTTAATCTTTAAAATGTCTGCAATACCCGCAATCTTCGCCACTGGGGTTTTTAGATCGTGACTCATGAGTGAGATGAAGTTCTGTTTTAAGTTATCAACTTGTTTCAGAAGTTTTGTTTCTTCCTGAATTGCATAACGAGTTTGATACTCTTCAATCGCGCGGAACGGAACCCAGATGTAGTAGACCACAAAGATACTCAACACCAAGTGGGAAAGCTTAATCCACCATCCAAACGTTATGAACGCGAGATAACTCGTGAGAAGTATCCCGATGATAAGAAGAATCGTGATCATCAACCCTTTCACTGGTTGAACTCGGGAGATGATGTAGGAAAGTAAAATTGCGATGAGAACAGATGCCACTTGAGTCGTGAGATCTTTCACATCAAAGATTGTCTTCTCTTCAATCAAAGCTTCAATCACGTCTGCATGGACGGCAAGCTTCGGAGTCTTAGCACTCTCTTTTTCAAAAGGAGTTTGAATAAAGTCGCTGGAATTTGAAATGTATTGAGGGCCAACTAAGACAATTTTGTCTTTAAAAAATCCTTTCGGAAAATTCCCCACAACAACTCTGTGGAAAGGTATGGAAGGTATTCGGTTACCAAGTGGATTTCCGGAATATTTAAAGAGCGCAAAGTTCGCATCAGCTTCTGAGTTGTAATATGCACCTTTGTAAGCGGTGGCATCGAGAACCGGAAGTCCCTGGAGTTCCCTGTATCGCTTTGCGGTCCAAAGGTGAAGCGAGTCCTCGCCGGAAATATTCAAGATGGCACGCCTGACGACTTCATCTTTTGAGAAGACCAACTGATCTTTATAAAGTTGTCCGAGATAATAACCAACATCACGCAATGCTTCGGGAGGAATTAACTCTCCGAGGTTATCGATCTCTGTACCGAACTTAAATTTATCACCGGACGGAGAGAAGCCCTTGATAGCTTCGTGAAACTCAGTCTGGTATCTCGCTTCAACTTCAGAATCTGGTTCAAGAAGAGAAACAAAATAGTTCACGAGGGCCGGCTGATCCTGCATCAGACGATCCATCAACCTTGTGTGAGAAGCGTATGTGTATGGATAAGTTTCCCCGAGGAACTGATCACTCTCTTCATCAAGAGACACGAGAACGATGGGATTTTTAAAACTCTTAGATGGCAAATCCGTCTTGATCCAGAAATCATAAAAAATGGATTCAAGAGGATGAAACGAATATTGAATCAGAATTAAAATGAATGCGAGCGTAACAAGTAGCGGAGCAAACTTACTAAACTCGATCTGCTTCAGTTTATTCAGCACGCTTCAGCTCCGACGTTGTAAAAAGATAGTCCCACTCGTGAGGTAAAAACTCGAGCGCCATGACACTTTGAAAATGTCTGCTCTTATACAAAGAAGAAAGTTCAAGAAGTTTACGTGACGGTAGTGAATAGTATGAATACGGCTTACGAAGTTTCATGCCGACTTTTTCCAAAAGTTCTTTTTCGTGAGGATAGTCTGCAAGTAGTACCTGAAGTTTTTTGAAGTACCCTTCACCCATGATAAATTTGAATAAAACTTCGAGCACTGGATTTAAGAGATAGTTTAAAACCCAATCTGCGGCACGACGAATGTCTTTCAAAGGTAACAAAGAAAGCAGCACGCCCATGAACGAATGGATGATCCAGGCCATGAAACCAAGAAGGAACATCGACTTAGTTCTTTTTGTCGCCATCCCTTTTTTAACTTGAAGAAGAAGTTCAAAAGAAATTGCGCGAAGTTCTTCTTGTTGGGATTTATCGAGAAGTGTTTTATTTAAAATGATACTGACGGTGTCGCGATTTTGAAGAACGAAGGCCCGTTCGAGGGAACCGTTATAGAAATAAAGCCTCGGCATCGGCACTGAAAGTTTGTAGGCCTCTTGAGAGGCGGCCTCAAAAAAGACTTTCTCGTCACTCGACCTGACTTCTCTTGCTCCTAAAAGAAAGAGGACCATCGTATCGGAGTAACCTATTGTAATAATTAAGAAAGTAAGCCAGACTAGGCAGCCCAATACGAATAACGCACCGCTTAAGGTTACCCATAGAAACAGCCCAAATATGCTTAGGCCAAGTAGTATAAAGAAGGTTGCACGCATAGGTAATAAAACCAGATTTTTTAATATGTTAACCCTATTTTACCACCTCATAGTTTTTATTTGCATTACTTTATTACACCCTTAAGGCTTTCAGTTGGACTTTGGTTCGCCGCAGAGCTATAAACCGCGCATCTCTTTTTCAAGAATGATAAGTGTTGATTCGCCTCGCGTCAAAAGAGTATGAGATGGATAAGGAATTTCTTCGGCTGATTGAAAACGTAGATGAGCTGATACCTCAGGCTGCGGCAAAGTTAGAAGATGATGTCCTGATTTGTGAATGCTTTTGTGTAAACGTGGGTGATATCCGCGCACTTTGTGGGTCCACAGTTGATATTGATCTGTTGAAGGATCAGCTCAACTTAGGTGGAGGGTGTCAGTCATGTTTGAAGAATATGGATAGTTGGATAAACAAAATTTTTTAAGTGTATTTAGATAGTCCGAAAGGAGTTTCCCATGGCTTTTGACCGTCTGTTGTTTGGTACTGCTGGTGTTCCTAACAGTACTGCAAAAAAGAACAATCCTGTTGAAGGGGTTAAGCGTATTCACGAGCTATCGCTCGATTGTATGCAGCTTGAATTCGCTCACGGTGTTCGTATGAAGGAAGAAGTTTCTTCTGCTCTTCGTAAAGTATCATATGAATTAGGAGTTCCTCTTACTTCTCATGGTCCTTACTACATTAACTTGAATGCTCGTGAACAAGATAAAATCGACTCATCAGTTGAGCGTATTATCCAGACAGCTAAGATCTCTGATCTTTGTGGTGCTGAATCAATGACATTCCACGCAGCTTTCTACATGAAAGATTCTCCGTATGATGTATTTGATCTCGTTGAGAAATCACTTAACGTAATCGAAGAAAGACTTTCTCGTCTTGATATCGAGATCGAGCTTCGTCCTGAACTTACTGGTAAGACTTCTCAATTCGGATCACTTGAAGAATTGATTTCTCTTTCTAAGTCTGTGACTAGCTGTAAGCCTTGTATGGATTTCTCTCACCTTTACGCACGTACTGGTTCAGTGAATGACTATAAAGGTTTCTGCGAAACGCTTGAGACTCTTAAAAATGAACTAGGTCCTAAAGCTCTTGAAGAAATGCACATTCACATTTCTGGTATCAGCTCAAACTCTAAAGGTGACTTAAAACACTTGAACCTTGAGAAATCTAAGTTCAACTGGAAAGACCTTATGAAAGCTCTTAAAGATATGGATTGCAGAGGATACGTTGTTTGTAACTCTCCAAACCTTGAAGTTGATGCTCAGATGCTTAAGCAGTATTACGTAGCTCTTTAATTTCTGAATTAAATTCTAAAAAAGAAAAAGCCCTCGAAAGAGGGCTTTTTTTATTATGCGGCTTTCATCCAGTCGATGGGTGCAAGTAGATCTTTGAGATGCATTTCATCGTGCGCTTCAAGGCCCACGAGATAGCAGAAACCGTCGGCGTGAGTAACAAGCATCTTAGTCAGCGAAGG
>JBEIQF010000243.1:0-5425 GCA_040376635.1 Halobacteriovoraceae bacterium | reverse complement strand
CATTTTTTAATGATCATGTATTCTTCAAGATCAGCACGAGTTTTTTCTGATTCTGATTCGTTATACTTTTTCTCAAGCCATGCAACGACACCAGGAAACTCTTTCTTGAAGTTCCATGAAGAATTCTCAGACTCAAACTTATAGTTATAAATTTTCTCTCCACTACCTTCGTAAAGGATGGTGCGGAATTTTTCAGAAAGTTTTGAGAATGGTTTTTCGATATCAGCTTTCTCGGCTAAGGCAACAGAGCGAACCATCTGCATGAGGAAAGCATTCTTCTTAACGATCGGCATTGCCCCATCTTCAAGTGAAAGAGTATCATCCAAAAGAAGGCCATCAATATCAAAACGTTTTGAAATACCAAGTCCATTACAAGTCGGGCATGCACCTAGTGGTGAGTTGAATGAGAAAAGTCTTGGTTCAAGATCAGGAAAACTTTTTCCAGATTTAAAGGAATAGTTTTTCTCTGAATAAAAATGTTCTTTATCATCAGCGAGAACGACCAGGTAACCGTCTGAAAGTTTCAGTGCCTGCTCAACAGATTCAGTGAGGCGTGGCTTAATTCCATCTTTCATCACAAGTCGATCAATGACGATATCGATGTTATTGAACTTTGATTTGTTGATGTTCACATTATCTTCAAGATTCACGATCTCACCATTTAAACGGATTCTTGAAAATCCCATGCTTGAGAATTTCGCGAGCTCTTCTTTATGTTCACCTTTCTTCGATCGAATTACTGGTGAAAGGATCTGGAGTTTTGTACTGTCTTTAAATTTGCAGATCGCCTCTACAATTTGCTGAGGAGATTGTTTAGAAACTTTCTCACCAGTTTCAGGACAGTGAGCATCTCCGAGTCGTGCGTATAACAAGCGGAGATAGTCATAAATTTCTGTGATCGTTCCTACAGTAGAACGAGGATTTTTTGTTGTTGATTTCTGGTCAATGGCAATTGCAGGTGAAAGACCTGTAATGCTTTCAACTTCAGGTGCCTCGATCTGACCGATAAACTGACGGGCATAACTGGAAAGTGATTCAATATAACGTCTCTGCCCTTCAGCATAAATTGTATCGAAAGCGAGTGAAGATTTTCCTGAACCGGATGGGCCAGTGATAACGACAAGTGAATGTCGCGGAAGAGAGACATCAATATTTTTTAGATTATGTACTTTGGCCTTTGTGACCTGAATTTTTTCCATGAGAGACCTTCTTCAACATGTTCACAGCTTCTTTCAATGCAAACGCACAACCTCTGTAATCTGCCTGATTTTTTCCAAACAAGCTGAATGAAGTTCCGTGATCAGGACTGAAGCGTGGATATGGAAGTCCCAGCGTGATATTTGATCCAATAAAACCCTGAAGACCCTTAAACACTCCAAGTCCCTGGTCATGAAATAAATAAACCAAGAGATCAGAGGGAGACGTTTGTTCCAGCAGCATTGTATCACCTGGGAGAGGTCCCTTCATATCAATTTTTGTTTTGCTGGTTAGACGTTTGATTGCGCTCGTCACACGTTTGTCTTCGTCACCGATAAGACCATTTTCACCGGCGTGAGGATTCATGCCCGATATCAATATTCTTTTAGTCGGCCAGTCCCATTTTTCTAAAGTCTTAATGGCGGTGAGTAGACGATTATAAATTACTTCTTCGGTCAGAGTTGCACTGAGATCTTTCACTGCAACGTGATCGGATAATAAAAGTACCTGAAGTTTTGGTGATGAGAAAAACATCCCAAGCTCTTGCTTGTTATAAAAAGCACGAAAGTATTCAGTGTGTCCTGGAAAACCAGGAAACTGATCCTTGGAAGTAGGGAGTGTAAAAAGAACACCTGAGCTTTCAGAAAGCTTCATCGCAAGCTCAAGTGAGGCAAAGCTTTGGGACTGTTTTGATTCTTGAAGCCATTCGATATTAATCTTGATCCCTGCGAGATCAATACCGTCTTCCCGAATTTCGAACGGAAGCGACATCGTTATCAATGTTTCAGTGACGGCTTTTTTAAATGCGATGAGCTTGATTAAATTAAGATCAGTCTTCTTCATAAGAAGACATGACTTAAAGAATACCTCAAGTCCAATCCCCTCTTCATGGCCCTGGGTAACGTAAACTTTCATATTAGAGTAGGTTTTTGATGTAGTAGTTCGTGTACTCGCGGTCAAACCAGTTTGCTGTCACTGATTTACCTTTGGACATGAAGATATCGTTCTGGATTTGATCCTTAAACTTTGTGAAGTCCTGAGATTCAACGAGGTCTTTTTTCTGCACATAGAAAACGTGAAGGTAATTGCTAAGTGAAATTGCCTTAGAGAATGAACCTTCTGAAGTTGTCTTTAGTACTTTCGCCAGATCTTTTGAAAGTCCATCTTCATTAAGGTTATCGAGATTGTTTGTTTCAAGATCACGATATTCTTCCGGAAGCTTACCAGTAAGTTGGTAGTCTTTCAGAACTGCCAGGAATCTCTCTTCTGATTTATCGATGAGTTTAGATTCGGCAATGTAGAAATCAGTCAGGTTGTACTTGAACGAAAGAGCATTATTTGTGCTGTTGCGACGGTAGTATTCGTTTTTGATTTCTTGTTCAGTTACAGAGATTAGTGGAGCAATGATTCTTTGTGCGAAGATGTTGAACTCCATCGTTTCACGGATGATTTCAAAGTACTCTTCGTACGTAAGACCTTTGCCTTTAAGGAATTGAAGAAGGTCAGCACGTTTAAGGCCGAGACGCTCTTCAGTCATTTTAATTCTTGATTCAACAGCATCATCATTGATGACGTAACCCTGAGCATTGATCTTGTCGCGGATAATGAATGACTTGATCATGATATCTAAGAGTTCTTTCTGGCTGTACTTCTTCTCTGAGTAAACCACAGGAGATACTTCACGACGTGCTTCGAGAGTGTCTTCCATGCGCTTAATTTCAGAAAGTGAGATAACTCGTGTGTTTACGACAGCGACGATTTTATCGAGGAGTTTTTCAGAAGTTTTTTTGTCCTGAGCGTGAGTTAGACCCACGCTCAGAGTAATTAAAAGAATAAGTAAGTTTTTCACTCACCAAGGCTACTGTAGAACAGCAGGGTTTGTCGTGATTTTTGCGTCTTTTGACAGACCTTTGAAGTAATTTTCGATCATCGCATCACGCTTTTGGTCGTAGATGATCTTTTTATAGAGGTTCTTGTCGATCTGGTCGAATGACTTAACGCCAAGAATCTTAATAATATGGTAACCCATCTGAGTTCTTACAGGTTTAGAGATGTACCCAACTTTCTGGCCCTTGATTGCTTCAAAATATTCAGGAGCTAGACGTGTAGGGGGTTGGAAACCAAGGTCGCCACCAACTGGAGCTGCAGAAGTTTGAGAGAATTTGTTGGCATATTTTGCAAACTCATCCGGGCTTTTAGCTAGAATGTCGTAGATTTCAGAAGATTGTGTGAAAGCTGCTTTCACTTCCTCTGGAGTTGGCTCCGCTCTTAAACGGTAAAGGATGTGGGCCGTACGGTATTCCTTGTTTGAGTCGTAATACTTTTTAACATCGTCATCAGACACGTTAATTTTTTTAAACTCATTCTCAAGATCTTTTGAAACCTGAGCGTGGAAAAGAATATCTTCCTGCTTTGCGATCACGACTGGATCTTGAGCAACTCCAGATTTCTTAGCTTTCTGAATTCCGAGCTGACGATTGATCATGTCGTTAAGAGAAACTTCTTTTGTAATTTTTCTCTGACCGACAAACTTTAAATTTTGAAGATGGTATTCTTCGAATTGTTTTTTTGTGATTGGAGTACCGTTAACCGTCGCAACAACATCTTTGTTTTGTGCGAATGACGGAAGCGCAATAGCGAGTGCTACAACTGCGAGCGAAAGTTTTTTCATACACATCCCTGTGGTTTTATGATTCTTTAATAATTACGGTATCATACACCCATTTCTGCTGCAATATGTTTTGCAAATTCCAGAAGCATCTGATGACTCACCGGTTCTTTGAAAAGAGCATTCACAGAAGAATCAGGATTGAGCTTGTAAAACTTCGGCTTGTTCATGAAGAACTTCAACATCTTATCTCTTAGCTGATGATTCCAGTTGAGTATTTCCTGATCAAAGAAAAGTGCAATCTGCGAACCGGAAATTTTCACCAGTCTCATGCCGAGTGGCTGGAAAATAATTCTCGCACGCAGGATTGAGTAGAGTGCTTCGAGTTCTTTGGGAGTCATTCCGAAGGCATCGTTGAGCTCGTTTACAATTTCTTCCAGGCGATTCAGGTCATTACTGTTAGAAAGACGTTTATAGTATTTCAAACGAAGAGCATGATCAGGAATGTATCCGTTAGGAATGTAGGCCGAGAATGGTGCCTGAATTTCAATATTTTTAACTGAAACTTTTTGTTCACCTTTGATTTCCTGAATTGCTTCCTGCAAGAGATCCATATAGAACTCAAGACCAATCGCTTCGATGTGTCCTGATTGCTCGCCACCAAGAATATCCCCTGCTCCACGAATTTCCATGTCACTAGATGCAAGAGCAAAACCTGATCCCATTTCTGCATAAGTCTGAAGTGCTTGAAGTCTTCGTTGTGCTGTTTCATTCAGGATTTTGTTCTCCGGAACGATGAAATAAGCATAGGCCTTACGATCAGATCGGCCGATTCGACCTCTTAACTGATGAAGCTGGGCGAGACCATAAGTATCTGCCCGATCAATGATCATTGTGTTGGCATTTGGAATATCAATCCCTGATTCAATGATCGTAGTCGCCAGAAGAATGTCGGCCTTGTGATCATAGAAATCATTGATTCGTTTCTCGAGCTCACGCTCATTCATTTGTCCGTGAGTAACTGAGATGCGCGCATTAGGAACGAGTTTTTTCAGATAGAGTTCGTGCTCTTCAATATCGTGAACGCGATTGTGTACATAATAAATCTGTCCACCGCGAGAGAGCTCTTTTTCAATCGCTGATTTCAGCGTGAGATCGTCTTCTTTAATAATATAAGTTTTGATCGCCTGACGTCTTGGAGGAGCGGTCTGGATAAGTGAAAGATCCCGAATTCCCAGAAAAGAAAGTTGAAGTGTTCTCGGGATCGGCGTTGCCGTCATCGTGAGAACATCGACTCCAGTCTTTAAGACTTTTAGTTTTTCTTTGTGGGCAACACCAAAGCGATGTTCTTCATCGATAATGAGAAGTCCAAGATCATGGAATTCAAGTTTGTCAGAAAGAACGGCATGAGTACCAATAAGAATATCAACTTTTCCTTCGGCTACTTCAACCATGACTTCTGATTTTTGTTTCGCGGTTTTAAATCGTGAAATGAAATTGATATTTACCGGGAAGTTTTCAAATCGGCGCTTGAATGAATGATAATGTTGAAGCGCGAGAACAGTTGTCGGCACTAAAACGACCACTTGTTTCTTATCAAGAACCGCTTTCATCGCAGCT
>JBEIQF010000320.1:0-3894 GCA_040376635.1 Halobacteriovoraceae bacterium | reverse complement strand
ACAACGCTTGATGAAGTGACACTTTCAATCCGCAATCATTTCCTGAAAGAGCGTTTTTCGTATTCACTGAGTCCCGGAAGAAGTTTAACTCTCTCTGAGTTCATGGATAAAAAAATCGGCCTCTGTTCTCATTATGCTTCGGCGACAGCTTTGATCTTGAGAATGAAAGGCATTCCGACACGTCTTGTATCTGGCTTCATGGGTGGTACATACAATCACTTCGCGGATTTCTATCTCATCAGCCAGAATGATGCTCACGTATGGGTGGAAGCTTTTGATCAAGGCCGTTGGATCCGTCTTGATCCGACTGAATGGATTGCTCCGGACCGAGTTCGTCTCGGTGGTGAGGCCTTCATGGAAACGGTAAAACAAAGTAACTTTGGTGGAGCGAATTTCTTTAAGTTCCCTAAGATGTTCCAGTCTATCAAGCTGTGGTTTGGTCAGTGGGATTTCCATTTCTACCAGTGGCTTGAGCAGATGGATTATCACACTCAGGAAGCTTGGCTCACGCGTTTAAATTTCCGTCGTGAATATCTCTTCTCAATCATTCCGCTCATGATGGTTGTCTTCATGCTGATCTATTCGTGGTTCCTTTCAAACCGAAAAAAGAAAGATGAAAAATCAGAATGGCATGAGATCTGGGAACTCTTCATTAAGAGAATGAACAAAAAAGGCCTGAAACTTTCAGAAATGACTGTGCAGGAGTCAGACGTTTTAATCAAAAATTCAGGAAATCCGGACTATCTTTCTGTATGGAATGATTTAATCAGTGGAAGTTTTGGCAATCAGCAAATCTCAAAACCAGAGCTTAAGAAGAAGATTCGTAAGCTCTAGTCTACGACTTTAAAATCAGCATTAATGACGTTTTTAGGTGAAGGGTCAGGTCTTTGCCCCTGATTCTGCTGAGACTGTGCCTGGGCCATTTGCTGCTCTTGAATTCGCTTCATCACACGATACATCTGGATGAATCTACGGATGAAATAAATCGCGACAAAAACAAGGATGATTTTGATGAGTTTCATGAGGGAAAGATACTAACTTTTTGATTCTTCGGGAACATCTTTTTCTTTGTTGGCCTCGGCCTCTTCGAGTGCTTTCTTAATGGCCTCTTGTTTTTCCTGTAGTTTGGCCTCATTTAACTTCTTAAATTCATCAGTTTCAGCACTTACCTGAGCGTCATGATCACGGAAAAAGACTGAGTTTACATAGCGGCGCAGTTCTTTTTTCTCGGATTCTCCCAGGCAGTGAATGAGCCCGTGGTACTCAGGGTTTTTACCTTGGTTTTTTGTTGGCTGGATATTCACAAACATATCTACCGGCTGAGTAAGATGCAGGTTCATGCCGATCGGTAGCGGAACTTCAGATGTTAAAATCATGTCCGTTTCAGAAAGTTTCACGACGTTAATTGGTATCAATAATTCTGCGATTGAAGACGTGTTAGTTTTCTTGAGGAAAACTTTCATTTCATTTTTCGGAGTTGGTTTTTCAACTTCAGATATTTTTGCCATCTTCTTGTCGAAAATATCCGCCATGCGAACCATGATTTCTACAGAAAGATCGCTCTCGGTTGCCATGATGTGTGCGTAACTGAAGTTGTCCTGCATTTCTTTTGAATTGACCTTGGAGTTAAAAACTACAACAAATGGACTCGTATCCTGGATCTTATTTTTTACAGCATTAAGAAGCTTCACCAATTGTTCATTGGTGTTTCTCGGTTCCGTGGCATCGTCTTTATCAAGTGCAAAGGCAATCACTTGTGGCTCAAGACGATCGAGTTCAGCACCAATATCCTCTAAATATGGAAGGCATCTCACAGTATATGGATGCTTATCTGTGCGCTCCTGGTTCTCATAAAAATGAAACCCACTATCAACCACCAGGACTTTTGCTTTCTTTTCCTGAGAGCGAGAAACGTTATCCTCAATCCATTTCTTTAACTGCTTTTTGTGCCAGATAATCAGGTCTTCACGTTCTTGTTTCTTCTCATTGATTCTTTCTTCTTCCATGCCTTCAGGCGGAAGGAATTCGTCGATAAACAAAAACTCAACGTCTACAGCGTATTTAAAATGATAGAATAAATTTTTAGTAGAGATATTTTGAACAAAAAAATGCTTCGACGGAACAATTCGCTTATCCGTCCAGGCGTGATTCATGCGGATTCTGTCACCCTTATTAAGCTTGTGGTCCGTCTCAAGGTGAAGTCCATCGTGATGAACGTAGCCGACTTTAAGCGGAATTCCTGCTTCCCACTCTTCTTTAAGTGAAGCATTCGCAAAACCATGCTCCCCTATTTCATTTGGGGCCACGAGTTTTGTCACATCAAAAACCACGTCATAACATTCAGGTGATTTGATGTGTGTGATGGCCACACCTGTTGCGATACTTTCCATCAACACTTCAGGAGGCGACAAATAATCAACGAGACCAATTGTCACAACCTTTGACCCCATCGGTGTTCTTGAAATGATTCGGGCCAAATGGAGATAGTCTTGTGAGTGTTTTGAAAAATCAATGAAGACACACGCAGGTTTATCGCGGTTAATTTTAATGAATAAGCTTTGGATTCTCTTTTCATCTGATTCAAAGACACGCTTGAAATCGATCTGCATGCGGGTATGAGTTTTGAACTCCCCGACCAATGTGCGGAAGTAGGCCTCGTCATCTCCGAAATAGTAAAACAGAGTATTTGCCATACTCTGATTGTATCACAAATTTTCTTTAGGCGTTAATTTCGGGGGGTTAAGAGCTTTAAGGTAGCGGACGTATTCCTGAGATGCCAAATCCTTGTGATAGTCAAAGTACCTAAGCTGATATTGGCGGTACTCTTCTCCTAATGGCGAATTCCAGAGTTCCTCTCCATAAAGAGGTACTTTCATTCCATCTGTATTAAGGCCCAGCTCGAGTATCTGATAAAACTGTCCATTCTCCTGAATTACCTCCTCACTTAAAAGACTGATCGGAAGCTTATTTAAAAGAGCTCGGACTTCAAGAATTTTTCGGTGAGGTGAGATCACAAACTTTGATGTCTGATCTAGTTGCGAATGAAGTTTTGAAACGATTTCTCCAATCTCTAGTCCTCCCATACCAGCAATAAAGATCAGATTCGAAGTTGTTTCTATTAATAAACTCTGTCCTTCTTTATGGTGAACACTGATTTTTGGTGCAGAAATATACGAATCTTTAATCTTTTTAATTAAAGTATCGATCACTTTCTGTGATGGGTCTACTAATTGGATACTTGTAACTGAGTCTACGGGACTGAATGAGAGTCCTAGCTGTCCATGGTCGCAACCAATGTCCCACACTACTCTTTCATTTGAATAATAAGATTGAAGTTTAGCGAGGCGAAAGCTTAGTGCTTCCCCTGCTCCCGGAATGGGTATTTGATTAGAAAAACTCGTCGTAGTCCTGGCCATACTGAAGGTCTAACATTTCAGTGAAATATTTGCGAACAAAATACTGGCCTGAACGAACAGTTTCAATGAATCCATAATTTTCAAGAACACGAAGATACGTCCCTAGTTCCTCAGAGGTAATGCCAAGGTTCGCACTGAGTTCAGCGTATGAATTGAGAGGACCGATACCGTGTGATTTATAGAGATTCGGACGGCACCAGACCTGACGGTAAAGATACATAAGAAGCGTAATCTCGTGACGATTCAGTTTGTATTTTTGAAGAATGACATCGAAGAAGACATCAGGGATTTCAGAGCTAGATGCGGTTTTGGCCGGGCCAACAGCAGCTTTTTGGACAGAGTCGCCGTCGCGCTTTTTCTTAGAATTAAACTGAGAAAGGACTGAACGGATGTCTTCCATGGTAAACCGCCTTATTAAGATTATCCTAAACAACGGTAATGAAATCAATAGATCTCATTTGGAAGCAAAACTTTCCTT
>JBEIQF010000064.1:0-12559 GCA_040376635.1 Halobacteriovoraceae bacterium | reverse complement strand
TCTCTCATGCAAAATTATCCAGACATCGAAACTGATAAACCAGTTGATGATGTGAAGAGAGCTGTTAAGCCCACTTCCCGGAAATAAATGTCTCTTATCATCGCAACTGGTTCGAATATTGGTGAGTCAGTTGAAATCCTCAAACAGGCACAAGAAAGACTCAGTCGAGAATTTGAATTCGTAGCAGCGAGCAGAATTTATTCATCGAAGGCCGTCGAATATGAAAATCAGCCTGATTTCTTCAATCAAGTTCTCGAGTTTCGCATACCCGCGTTAACTCCTGTCCAGGTCATGGAAAAGCTACTTGAAATTGAAAAAGAGTTCGGAAGGAATAGAAATATTCCAAAAGGTCCTCGTACTCTCGACATCGACATCATTTTTTGGAGCATGGAACAAATTAATGAACCGACGTTAATCGTTCCTCATCCACGTTGGCTTGAAAGAAGTTTCGTGGTTAAGCCATTTCTAGAATTGCCGTTCTTTCAAACAGTCAAAAAATGTTTTACAATTCCTAGGAACTTCACAGTAGAAGCTTACCCAATTTAGTCTCTGAATCAAGGAAATGAAGATGGACTTTGGACTCTCAACTGAGCAGCGGGAAATCCGCGAGCTTGCCCTTAAATTTGCTCGTAATGAAATGATCCCTCATGCTCAGGAATATGATGAGCAGGGAAAATTTCCAAAAGAGATTTTCACGAAAGCGTGGGAACTCGGGCTTGTGAATACATGCATTCCGCCTGAATACGGTGGCACAGGATTCAGTGCTGTTGATGGCGTAATTATTTCTGAAGCACTTGCCTACGGTTGTATGGGCATGAACACATCATTCATGGCAAACGACCTTGCCCTTCTTCCTATCGTGATCGGTGGGTCTGATGAGCAGAAGAAAAAATTCCTTACTCCATTCACCCAAGAATTTAAAATTGCTTCTTTCTGTCTGACTGAACCAGGAAATGGTTCAGATGCAGGTGGTATCAGAACTCAGATCAAAGATGGTGGTGACCACTGGATCGTGAGTGGTGAGAAAATGTGGATCACGAATGCTGGCTACGCAGATCTCTTTGTTGTGTATGGAACAATTGATTCCAACTTAAAACACAAAGGTATTTCAGCGCTTGTGATGGATCCAAAATCACCTGGTGTTGAAATTGGTAAGAAAGAAGACAAAATGGGACATCGCTCATCTGACACCAGAGGCGTGAAGTTCAACAATGTCAAAGTTCCGAAAGAAAACATGCTCGGATTGCCGGGTGAAGGCTGGGCAATTGCCATGGCCACTCTTGATCACTCTCGCCCGCTGGTTGCATCATCAGCTCTTGGTGGCGCTCAGCGTGCTCTTGATCTCTCTGTTCAATACTCAAAAGAAAGAATTCAATTTGGTGTTCCAATTGCAAAGCATCAGGCTGTTCAGTTCATGATTGCTGAAATGGGAATGAAAGTTGAAGCTGCACGTCTACTCACACACAAAGCTGCCTGGCTTTGCGATCAGGGTATTCGTAATACAGAGATTGCCTCTTACGCCAAGGCATTTGCCTCTGACTCTTGTATGCAAATTACGACAGATGCAGTACAAATTTATGGCGGTTATGGTTACTCGAAAGAGTATCCTGTTGAAAAACTCATGCGTGACGCTAAACTCATCCAAATTTATGAAGGAACTTCACAGATTCAGCGATTGGTGATGGCGAGAGAATTATTAAAATAACGACGGTTTCTTTAAAGGAGATACTATGAATATTTTTGTGTGCGTGAAGCAAGTTCCAGACACAGAAACGAAAATCACTCCAACAAGTGATGGAAGTTTCATTGAGACAGCTTCAATCAAGTGGATCATGAACCCATATGATGAATTTGCTGTTGAGCAAGCTCTACTAATCAAGACATCAAATCCTGCTGCTAACGTAACTGTTGTTCGAGTTGGTTCAGTGAAAGATACAGAAGCTCTTCGTACAGCAATGGCGATGGGTGCTGATGATGCTGCTCTTGTTGAAGCTGGTGACAGCCTTGATTCTTACTCAATCGCGAAAGCTCTTAAAGGTGCTATCGAGAAGACTGGTAAGAAGCCGGATATCATTCTTGCTGGTAAGCAAGCTATTGATGACGATGCTCTACAAGTTCCACAAATTCTTGCTCAGATGCTCAACCTTCCATCGGTTTCAGTTATCGTAGGTTTCGAACTTAACGGTACAACTGTAAAAGTTAAGCGTGAAGTTGAAGGCGGAGCTCTTGAAGTTTACGAAGTAAACACTCCAGTCGTTCTTGCTTGTAACAAAGGTTTGAACACTCCAAGATATGCTTCTCTTCCAGGGATCATGAAAGCTAAGAAAAAACCTATGGCCCAGTATTCACTTGCTGACGTTGGCGTTTCAGATGCTGACAGACGTGTGAAGTACTCTCAGTTCAAACTTCCACCAGAGAAACCAGCTGGTAAGAAATTTGATGCTACAGATGCAGCAAAACAGAAAGAAGTTGTTGCTCAGGTAGTTAGTCTTCTTCGTACTGAAGCGAAAGTAATTTAATTTTTAAAGGATACATATATGGCTAACGTATTAGTTTTCACTGAGCTTCATGATGGTCATGTTAAGCCAGTAACTCTTGAAATTCTTGGTAAACTTGCAGGTCAGTCTGCTGACGTTGCTGTTATCGGTGACATCGCTGCTGATCAGGTTGCTGAACTTGCAAAGCATGGCGCTCAAAACGTTCACAAAATCAAAGGTGCAAACCTTGATAAGTATTCTCCTGAAGGATACGCAAATGCTCTTGCTGATTTCATCAAGTCTAAGTCATATGACTATGTTTTCGGTGGTGCAACTTCTGTTGGTAAAGATCTTCTTCCTCGCCTAGCGACGAAGTTTGATGCTGGTCTTGCTTCAGATGTAACTAACTTCACAATGGATGGCGGCACTTTCGCTGGAACTCGTCCTTTCTTCTCTGGCAAGTGTCTTGCTAAAGTTGAAATCACAGGTCCTAAGCCGCATTTCATTTCTATTCGTCCAAACGCTCTTGGCATGACTCCGAATCCTACTGCTGGTGCTGGTGCTGCTGCAGACGCTGCTGGAAACGCAGGTGAAATCCGCGCGATGATCAAAGAAATCGTTAAAGCTGCTTCAACAAAGACAGACTTAACTGAAGCAAACATCATCGTAACTGGTGGCCGTGCAATGAAGAATGCTGAAAACTTCGCAATCCTTAACACGATGGCGGACGTTCTTGGTGCAACAGTTGGTGCTTCACGTGCTGCTGTAGACTCTGGATTTGCTCCACACGCTATGCAAGTTGGTCAGACAGGTAAGACAGTTGCTCCATCTCTTTACATCGCTTGTGGTGTATCGGGTGCGATTCAACACTTAGCTGGTATGAGAACGTCTAAGGTTATTGTTGCTATCAACACTGACCCAGATGCTCCAATTTTCACTAAAGCTGACTACGGTATCGTTGGCGATCTTTTCACGATCGTTCCAATCATGACTGAAGAGTTCAAAAAGCTTCTAGGAAAATAATTTTTGTTACTACAACAATTAGCCGGCCTTTTGGCCGGCTTTATTTATAAGACCTACGCTTCTACTTATCGCTACGAACTAGTCTTCGAAGATCCAACTGATAGAAAGCAATTTTTTGAAGATCTTTCATACCGTGATGCTCATCCGGGTAAGAATCTTATCTATGCTTGTTTTCACCAGGATGATCTTTCGTGTCTTCCCTACTTTGCTAATAATAATATCGTGATTCTTATTTCTAATTCTAAAGACGGACAGATTCTCGCGAGTGCAGTTGAACATATGGGCTACCAGACTGTTCGCGGTTCATCTCACCGAGGTGGCGTTGCAGGACTACTGGCAGGAATGAGAAAAGTGATTGAAGGTCATAAGATGACTATTGCTGTAGATGGGCCACGTGGACCGATTTATAAAGTGAAAGAAGGAATCACAGCGGTTTCAGAAAAAGCGAAACGCCCTATTGTTCCGGTTCGTGGCTATCCTAAAAAGAAATTCGTTTTCAAGAAAAGCTGGAACAAAGCTACTCTTCCATATCCTTTCACAAAAATTACCCTACAAATTGGAAAAATTGGCTTCTACTCGACTCAAGAGCTGGAAGACAAAATGAAGTCTTTATAAAAAACAAAGGCCACCCCGAAGGATGGCCAGTGTACTTTTTTAAAACTTTTCCTAAGAGAAAATTACTTCTTAAGAACAGTTACTTCTTTAACAGTTGTCTGAGCTGGCTTGTATACGATGTGCTCAACACAGTTAGGGTAAGTTTCGCCAGATTCAAGAACCGGACAAAGCTTAGAGTTACGAACGTCTACAACCTGAATTGTGCGAGAAGCGTTTACAACCTGAAGCTGGAGGTTTTTCTTAGCGAATTTCTGACCTGCGCGAGAGAATGGGTGTCTCCAAGTTGGGTAAGCAGCTTTAAGAGCAGCAACATCTTCAGCAGAGAAATCTTCAAGTTTGAAGTTAAGTGTTAACCAGTTCTTCTCGTTGCCTTCAGAAGAGAACATTGAATCAACATAAGAAACGTTAACAGCAACTACTGGCTGAGATTCAAGAACGATTGTCTCAGTACACTCACGAGAAGCTTCACCGTCTTCGCGACAGCCTGGGATTTCGCGGTATTCAACTTTAGTAGGGATCAACTTGTATTCAGCGTCAGCTAGTCTGTGCTGTGAAGTTGAAGAAGAAAGATCTGCAGTGCTTGAATAGATAACTCCTGCGAAAGAGTTAACCGATGCTAGAAGACCAAGAACGATTGCGAATTTCATAGAGACTCCTGTTGGTTATTACTTCGTTAGTGAAGTACTTCGTTTGAATGATTGTGAAGTACCACTAATTTTTTTTCGCGGTCAATACGTGTGAACTATTTCTGTTGCAGAGTGGATGTAGCAAGAAGCTACGTTTTGATGCAAAAAAGTTTTGATAAAAAAAAGGCCACTCCGAAGAGTGGCCCGTTCATTAAAATTAACTTTTCGAGAGAGAAAAATTATTCAGCGATAACTGTAAGTTGATTAACAACAGTCTTAGCTGGCTTGTAAACGATGTGCTCAACACAACCAGGGTAAGTGTCGCCAGACTCAAGTACTGGACAAAGTTTAGAGTTACGAACGTCTACAACTTGAATTGTTCTTTCAGCTTTAACTACAGAAAGAGAAAGTTTTTTACCTGCATCAGCTGGATCAAGAAGAAGAGTTGTGAATGATTTATCGTTACCTTCGCCTTGAGTGAAGATGTCTGTATATTCAACATCAACCATAAGAACCGGCTCTCTCTCAAGAGCTACTTCTTCCTGACATTCTACAGGGTGACGCTCACCATTTGGGTTACAACCAGGGATCTGACGAATTTCTGTTTTAGTAGCAAGTTGGAAAATTTCTGCACGCCAGATTTTGAAACCGCGAGCTGAAGATGGAAGATCTACAGTGTTTGAATAGCTAACTCCTGCGAAAGAGCTAACAGATGCAAGAAGACCAAGAACGATTGCGAAATTTTTCATACGGATTCTCCTGTTGGGTTAATTACTTCAGTTGTTGAAGTATTTCGTTTTGAATGCGGCGGTTATAGCCCAACCAGAAAAATAATCACGTTAAGTAGTGTGTGGAAATTGTCAGAACGATGTGAAGATCGATGAAAATTTTGCGAGTAAAAAAGAAAAAGAGGCGGTAAGTAACACGCCTCTTTTTTTAATATCAAGTTAGGTAATTCAGTGTGTGCAAAGATTACATTGCTTGCTGTTGATCAGAGTTAGATAACTGTGCTTGTGTTCCTTGTTCTGCCATCATCTGATCATTTTGCGACAATTGCTCAGGAGTATATTGTCCTGGATTATAAGGTTGATGAACATATGGTTCAGGTTGTGCTTGTTCAGCCTGAATCTGTTGAGACTCAAGATTCACATCTTGTTGAGCAACTTGATCCTGTTGTGGATCCTGACCAAAATTTCCTGGTTCTATATTATTGTTAGCGAGAGATTCCTGTACCTGAGCCGCATCAACAGTTGGTGCTTCTCCCTGGAAACGAAGTCTTGTTCCTTCAAGTGGACCATTTGTCAGTGTCACCATGTAAGAGTTCTGATCTACCTGATACATCATGCCTGAATAGAGTTCGCCGCCATAATCATATTCAAAGACATTTCCGGCCATCTCCGAGAAAGAGACAGATAAACTTTCTGTATTTGGTAACGAGACATTCAAGGATTCAATTACACCATTATTAGTAGAAAGATTTCCGTTGAAAGCTCCTTGAGGTATTCCTTGTGCAAACAATTTTGGATTGATCACTTCAACAAGAGAAAGAGAAAGCTCTTCCTGAACAGCTGCCGCAGGAATAACTTCTTGCTGAGCTGCCGGAGCAGCATCTGCAGTTTTCACTGTCTGAGAAATAAATCGTTTATTCACTTTGAGTTGTGAAACTTGAGTTGGAGATAATTTTTGCCACGATATGGATGCCGCAACTTCTCGTCCCGGAACAGTCACACCGTAGAGTTCATCCAGCCGTTTCACAAAGCGCATATCACTGGATGCGAGATGTGATTCTGAATTGATCACGATGGTGTTGTAGGTTCCTGTGACTACAAAGAGTCCTACGGCCAGAAACGCCAATGTCGTATTACGGTTTTTACCCCAAATCATAAATTACTCCCATGTGCCGTCATTAGAGCAAAGGGAGTGCCAGAATTTCATTCGGGGTATCAGGGGGTTAAGGAGGGGCCGACTAAGGATTATGTAGTTTCTGCTACAGGTGTCTAATTTTTAGACAAAAAAAAGGCCCCTTACGGAGCCTCTTTTTTATTCAGTCATTGGAACTTGTTTTAGGTAATCGAGATGTGAAGAACGGAAACGCTTGAGAGCGATTACAACGATATCAGCTACTGGCATCCCAGTGTTTTTCGCCATAAGCTCGAGGTCTTCAACAACCTTAGCTTCCATTTTTACTGTAACTTCTTTCAAGTCACCTTGATTATGCTTCTGTGATTTCATGAAAAACCTCACTCTAAAATTTTGATGATATTAGCCGTTTTTTATCCGCTGGTCAGCGATTTTTCGCTCTATCTTACTCGCGACGCGGAGCCAATATTTTCAAGGCTCCCTTTTTCCGCAAACTTACCAACGCCATCGTGATCTCGTGATCTAAGAGCTCACAATTCTGATAAATATCGTGAGGATTGTTCCACTCTGTCAGGGCCTCTAGGACCGTAAACTCTTGAGGAGTACACGGCAAAGTATCCTCGATAAACTCCGCATCTATGAGGATTTTGACGTTCTCAGGTGGTCTTAGCTTAAGTGATTCGCGGTAGAGCTTCAGGACATCGGCCATCTTGTTTTTAATCACGGCGAATGGGTAATGAATCTGGCGATCTTTTTCTTCAACGAGTTCAGGCTCAACAATATAGTCAAAGGACTGAAGCGAGTACTCCTGGATGATGAGCTGATAGAAAGCCTTGAGCCCTCTGTGTCCATTGAACAGCACCTGAATAACTTCACCGTGCTTGAAAAGAATGTGACCCAGAAACTGTCGGTTGAATGAAGCAAGCACATTAAGCTTTCCAGTGAATTGCACTGACTGCTGCTCTTCAATCACTCCCATCAATTTTGATTCCATGAAACCTCTTACTTATTCATTCCCAGGATCTTTGAAAAGAATCCAGTTTTCGGAGGAGTTGGTGCATTTGGATTGAAGAAGTTTTCAACTCTGTCACCAACACTCATGAATGCTTTATAAACAGGACGATCTCTGAATCTTTCCTGAGTCATGTATGGTTCACCATTATCTGAACCAGTACGAAGTTCGATTTCAAGTGGAACTTGTCCGATCATTTCAACATTCAGTTGCTCAACAGCTTTAGAAACACCACCCTCACCGAAGATGTGATGTTCTGTCCCACAGTGATTACAAATGAACGATGTCATGTTCTCAACCATTCCGATAATGGGAAGATTGAGTTTCTTGAACATCTCAACACCTTTCTTAGCATCAAGAAGAGCAATGTCCTGAGGAGTAGAGATGACGATTGCTCCATCTACATGAGCATTCTGAATCATCGATAATTGAATATCTCCAGTGCCCGGTGGAAGATCGATCAAAAGATAATCGAGTCCAGTCCAGTCTACATCGAAGAGAAACTGATTAAGAACACCACCAAGCATCGGGCCACGCCAGATGACTGGATCTTGTTCATTGATAAAAAATCCGAAACTCATGAATTTAATTCCATAAGACTCAACTGGTATAATTTTTTTATCCGAATTAGATCTTGGTTTTTCATCACGCTTACCAAAAATCATCGGAAGTGATGGGCCATAGATATCTGCATCGATAATCCCCACCTTGTGACCTTTCTTAGAAAGTGTGACAGCAAGGTTCGCCGTAAACGTAGATTTACCAACCCCACCTTTACCTGAACCAATAGCAATAATCTTTGCAACTCCAGGAACCGGCTTCTTGTTACTAATCGGTGCGTGGCCAGCTTTAATCTGGGCAGCAGGCTGTTCTGGTGCAGGAGTTGGAGACTGACCCTTATCATCAAGAGCTTTGAAAACATCTTGTGATTTAGTTGAAGTTGTCTTTACGAGGATATTATCAACAACCATCAGGTCGCCGAGTGCTTTTTGAATTTCTGTTTCAATAACTCTCTTCTCAGCTGGAGAAATACCGTCACGGTTATATTCAGCAACGAGTTTGTCGCCATCCATGCTGATATGTTGCCAACGATTTTCAGAAGCAAATGTCGCTCCTGTCGCTGGATTTTTGATTTGGTTCAATCGCTCTTTAATTTGGTCTAACATATAAGGTCCCGGTTGAGTAAAATGATAGGTTATTGTACTAATTTCCATCTGGTAGAAACATCGAACTCATTTTATGATTCTATATAAACCTTGAATAGGATTTAAAGCATTGGCCTTTTATAAACGTTCAGTTTTTCTGATAAACCCATCATTTCAGCTGAAATTCAGCCTGATTGTTACGTCGTTGATCTTTGTTTCCAACATGATCTACCCGTGGTTTATCTATGATTTTTTCACGACCGCCAATGCCGGTAATCTAAATCCCAAAAGCGTTGTTATTTTTTTACTCATTGTGCAATTTTTTGTGAGTTTACTTGTACTGATCTCACTTATCTTTTTCACGCACAAAATTGCCGGCCCGATGTACAAACTTAAGAACCACCTTGGCGATATTCGCGAGGGGAAAGCCATTTCTCCTCTGACGTTCAGAAATGGAGATTACTTCCAGGATGTGGCCGAGGAAGTTAGTTTGTTCCTAGAGACAGTTTCCAACAACCAGGAAAATGATTTTCAATATGTAGATGAAGTTTCTTTGTATATTGAGAACCTTTCTTCCGTTGTTCCGGACGACAAAAAGCCAGTGTTAAACGAGATTTCTCGTCGATTACTTGACATAAAATCCCGCTATAAAAAAAGCCTTTAATCAGTGTAAAAATTTCTTAAGATGATATACTAATTCCTGTTCATCCATGAGGGTTGAACACGGCAATTCGAGTGCAATGAAATTTTTCTTTCTGACACTTACATTTATTCTCTTTCATCAGAATTCTTCAATGGCATCAGCTGGCCTTGACCCTATTTTAAATTCTGAAAAACTGCTGTTATCAAAAACTGATCACATCATTGGTGAGCATATGGTGAATATGCTCAAATTCGCCGAGAAAGGTTACATCAACCAGGAAGTTCTTTCTAAGGTTCTGGCCGAGACTCAAAAATCGAAACATTTTTCTGTTTTTGTTCCCTGGCTCCAGGGAGTTTCTCACATTTCAAAACTCTCCAGCACTTCTGAGCTCATCACCCATTGTCGTCAGTACCTTGAGAGAAAACAAACTTTCCCGTTAGAAAGAACACTTGAAAGAGTTGCAGGGAATTATTGTCGCGAACGGGCCCTCGAAGCTATTGGTCGTGACATTGAAAAAACAAAAATTCTTTCAGATGAATCAACTGTTTTCATCCAGGAGAACCTTAAGTTCTTCCTGACGAAGAAAAATAAGAAGAACTTTGCCTTCTTCGTTCAATCACAAGCCTCGAAACCTGAAATTCTTAAAAAACTCTCTCAGGAAGTGACGACTTATAGTGTTCGTCACGAAATCGTGCCTTCTCAGGAAGTTTTGAAAGACATCGTCATCAATGAACAGATTACAAAACTGATTCAAGATAAGGGTTTCAATCCACTTCAACATCAGAACGTCTTCTATGCTGAGTATGGAAAACTGATTGAGCAAGGTTACAAGGCTCTCGACAACAAGCCGACTGAAGGAAAAATCAAAGATCACTATCACTTCCTTAAAAACTATCTTGAGCTTAATCAGGATCACCTTCCGGTTGGACTATGTCTGACGAGAATGAATGATTTTGCGAAAGCTGTTTTCCGTGCAAGCTACAAAGATCTTGCGCGCGATATTTTTAAGTTCATTGTTAAAAAGAACAATAAAGAAATCCATGAAGACGCTTTGTTCTTCTATCTTTGGACTCACCTTTACTACAACGAATTCAAAGAAGCTCAGAAACTTGCAAACAACTACGGTTTGATCAAAAACAGTAAGCAAATTATCGATGCACGTTTAAAATTCTGGATTGCTTACATACAAGAAGAACTGAATCAAACCTCTGATGCTATTTCGCTTTATGAAGACATCATCTTCAATAATCCACTTAGCTATTACGGGATCATGGCCACGAAGAAGCTTCAGGTTTTAAAGCCTGATTCGCCAGCTGTACCTTTTTATGCGAATAACTCGGTCCCAAGCACAGCACCAGCTTCACTTAACCTGAAAGACCTTGATGATGACTACATCTCATCTCTTGTTCGTTTGAAGGCATGGGCCAAGATTGACTCTGCCAAATTCATGAAGTTTGAATTAAAACGTCTGAATAATCACAGTATGCCTTCTTTCCTTGTGAAGAACTCTTCTGAGAAGCAACTCTACCTTAAATCTGATCTTCATCTTCTGAATGCGAAGATCATTCAGAACTCAGAGAATTATCTCGCGACTTTCCGTTACCTCTATCAGGTCCTCGATAAAAAAGAAGTCATCTTCAACAGACAACTTCTTGAAGTTCTTTATCCTCGTCCTTACCTTGAAGTTCTGACGAAGACATTGAAGAACGAACAGATTGATCCCATTATTCTTCTGTCTCTTATCAGACAAGAGTCAGTGTTTAATCCACTTGCACGTTCCCCTGTTGGTGCAAGAGGCCTTATGCAGATCATGCCAACAACTGCCCGTCGTTTACGTCGATCAGTTCGTGACAAGCAGCTCGTTAATCCCCAGATTAATATTGAGCTTGGAACAAAGTATATGAAGAACCTTCTTAAGCGTTACGACGGTAACCTTGTTTACGTTCTCTCTGCTTACAATGCTGGTGAATCACGCGTTGAGCGCTGGAAGAATCTTTACTTCGATACAGATGAGACGATTCTGAAGAATATCGAAGCCATTCCATTTCTTGAAACGCGAAACTACGTGAAGCTTATCTTCCGTAACATCTTCTTCTACAAACTTCTTATTGAACGCAAAGATCAGATTGCAGATTCAAAAGAGCCTAATAAAATTTTCGACGTAAGCCTCGGGTTCAATAAGTAGGAAGGGTGCCAGGAAGGGTGCCTGCATCCTTTTGCGTTAGCGGTGCTTCATCCAATTTTGAAAAATGTTAACGCACTCTCTCGTTTCGTTTTGAAATTTCTACTTATAGCAGGTTAGTTACCTACTATGCCAAGAAAACCAATTGTAAGATCCAATGAACATTATTATCACTTAGTAGGACGCTCTAATAATAAGGAGTTTTTTGATTTACCATTAGAACAAGTCTGGCAAATTTTATCAGGGCAACTTGGAAAACTTCAAAAACAATTCGATCTCAAAATTGCTGCTTTTGTACTCATGAATAATCATTTTCATCTCTTAATGCTTACACCACATGAAGATATTGACTGGGTAATGTTCTATTTCATGAAGGATACCACTAAGTTGATTAATAAAAAATCCGGACGAATAAATAGAGTTTACGGATCCAGGTACCGAGGTTGTCTGATTGATAATCAACATTACTTGTTAAGTGCCTACAAATATATTTATCAAAATCCAATTAGAGCCGGGCTTTCTGAGCGTGCACAGGATTACCAATTTAGCACATTGAATACCCATACTTTTTTGCCATTCACTCTCGAACAAATTGTTCCACTGGCACTACAGTCACGAAATAAAGAACTGGAGTGCCGTTGGATAAATGAAACGTTCACTGTGGAAGAAAATTCAAGCATTAGATCAGGGCTGACAAAACCTACATTTAGCTATCAAAAACACAGAACACGCAAAATAGAAATAAAGCCTAGTTTCCAATTCTGACTTGCTGCTAACGCAAAAGGAAGCAGGCACCCACTTCCCTGCTATCACAAAAGGAAGCAGGCACCTATTTTTTGAGTGCGCCCTTCCATGTTCCCATCACTCGATCCCAGAACTGCAGATAAAAACCGTAATTGCCCTTATAGAACTGATGATGCCAGCTGTGATGAACAGAATGGCTGAACAGTTTTAAAGGGAAAGAATTGAGTTGTTT
>JBEIQF010000071.1:0-11951 GCA_040376635.1 Halobacteriovoraceae bacterium | reverse complement strand
TGTGAGCTTCTGAAGAAGCATTCCCGGAGCACTCATAGCTCTTGCCCACCACTGATCAGAACACTTACCAGCAGTTTTAATAAGCTCATAGCTGATCCCGGCAACCGGTAACATCAAAGCTACTTTAAAGAGAACAGCGACGACGTGACGAAGGATCGGAGGAAGGTTTGCACCAACTGGAACCAGCGTGAACACTGCAGAGAAAAGGATAATCGAAATAAGGATAAGGAAGAAGATGAAACTTGTTCCACAACGCGGGTGAAGAGTTGTGAACTTTTTAGCGTTATCAACTGTCAGGTCCATGCCTGCTTCGAATGTCGCAATCGATTTATGTTCAGCACCGTGGTACTGAAAAACGCGGTATACATCTTTCATGAAAGAGATACCCCAGATGTACGAAACGAAGATAACCGCTTTCACAACGCCATCAACAGCATGGAAAGCAAAACTATCAAGCGTCCAGTTCTGACCGAACAGATCACCGATAGCAAAAGCAATCATGTGGGGAGCGAATACGAATAAACCAATTCCGAAAGCGAATGAAACACCCATAGTCAGGAATGTTGCGATATCCACTTTCTCTTTTTTCTTCTGAGAAGCTTCAAACTCTTCAAGAGTCTTCCCTTTCTTCAGAGCTTTCTCACGCTCTTCTTCCGCCATCGCAATGTTGGCAGAGTAGTTCAAAGAAACAAGACCATTGGCCATTGTTTCAATCAGCATAAGAATTCCGCGGAGGAATGGCTTTTTGAGGAAATCTAATTTCTTTGAAAGACCGTACCACTGATCACGACGTAAACGGATTGATCCATCCGGCTTACGGACAGCAACCACAAATGCATTTGGTGATCTCATCATCACGCCTTCAATAACAGCTTGCCCACCGATAGAGGTGTACTGTTTTGTCGTCAGGAGGATGATGCGTTTAAGAGTCTTCTTCATTATTAGCCATTCATCTTATCGAGGAATGCAATATTAGTCTTCGTATCTCTCATACGCTCGAGGATAAATTCCATAGAATCCATAGTATTCATAGGGTTTAGCACGCGACGGAGAACGAACACTCGTTGAAGATCTTTGTCGGCCATAAGGAGATCTTCCTTACGAGTACTTGATTTGTTGATATCAAGACACGGGAATACACGCTTCTCCATGAGCTTTCTATCAAGCTGAATCTCAGAGTTACCAGTACCTTTGAATTCTTCGAAGATAACTTCGTCCATTCTTGAACCAGTATCGATAAGAGCTGTAGCGATAATTGTAAGTGATCCACCGTTCTCGATGTTACGAGCGGCACCGAAGAAACGCTTAGGCTTGTGAAGTGCGTTTGAATCCACACCACCCGAAAGAATCTTACCTGATGGTGGAACAACTGTGTTGTACGCACGAGCAAGACGTGTGATTGAATCGAGAAGAATGATGACGTGTTGTTTTGCTTCAACAAGACGTTTTGCTTTCTCGATTACCATTTCGGCAACCTGAACGTGACGAGTTGCTGGTTCATCGAATGTCGATGAAACAACTTCTGCGCGAACGTTACGTTTCATATCTGTTACTTCTTCCGGACGCTCATCGATCAGAAGAACGATAAGTTTAGCATCAGGATGATTATCAGAGATTGAGTTAGCGATATCCTGCATGAGCATTGTCTTACCGGCTTTCGGTGGAGCAACGATCAAACAACGCTGACCAAAACCTTGAGGAACAAACATATCGATCACTCGAGTTGAATAGTTCGTTGGTTTTGATTCAAGATTAATTTTTTGCTGAGGATAAAGCGGAGTTAAGTTATCGAAGAGAACCGTTGAACGGTGCTTTTCAGGATCCTGGAAGTTAATGTGGTTAACTTTAAGAAGTGCGAAGTATCTCTCGCCTTCTTTCGGAGTACGGATCTGACCTTCAATCGTGTCACCAGTACGAAGACCGAAACGACGGATTTGCGAAGGAGAAACATAGATATCATCTGCCCCTGGCAGATAGTTATAGGCCGGAGATCGTAAAAACCCGAAACCATCCGGAAGAATTTCCAGAACACCGTCACCGAAGATCTCTTCATTTTCTTTTGCTTTTTTCGTGAGGAGAGCAAAGATCAATTCATGTTTCTTCAAACCAGCAGCGTTTTCAATCTGCGAATCTTCAGCAACTCTTGTTAGTTCCTCGATGTCTTTTTCACGCAAAGCACTTAAATGCATTCTATCTCCACGGCTTAATTGATTGGATGCTTGTTGTTGTTGTTGGGGTGTAGGATTCCGTGTGGGTTGAGAATCTGCAGAAGTTTCTGCGGGAGATTCTGAAGCCTGATCGTTAGTAGGAATAGTTTTTCTAGGTTTTTTTGTTGTAGTAGTAGTCATTGCTCAATTTTGTTTTGGGATTTTTGTTCTCGATTAGGAGAGCAGGTCGATATCTTTTTGATTCCTGACTATCTTAACCTGAAACAAACAGAAGTCAAATTTTTAGTTTTTCATTCAAATGGGAATTCTGATGAAAAATCAAATACCTATCCCATTTTTTAACTCAAGATCAGGTAAATTCTGTACTTGAATCGTCCGTAAATTATCCGTAGAATAAGCTATGCGAAAAATCATTCACGTTGATATGGACGCTTTTTTTGCGGCCGTTGAGATGAGAGATAATCCTGCGCTTAGAAATGTTCCGATGGCCGTTGGTGGATCGTCGGATCGTCGTGGAGTGATCTCAACTTCCAATTATGAGGCCAGAAAATATGGCGTCCGCTCTGCCATGGCGACGGCCCATGCCTTGAAGCTTTGCCCTCACCTCGTTCTCGTGAAAGGCCGCATGCAAAAGTACAAAGAGGCTTCAGATATCGTGTTTGAGATTTTCCGCGAGTACACAGATCTCGTTCAGGGTCTTTCCTGGGATGAGGCCTACCTTGATGTGACGGATTGTGAACTCTTTAACAACTCGGCCACTCTCATCGCCCAGGATATCAGAAAGAAGATCTTCGAGCGAACTGGTGGGCTTACTGCCTCAGCGGGAATTGCTCCCAACAAGCTTCTTGCAAAAATGGCGAGCGAACTCAATAAACCCAACGGCCAGTGCACGATCACTCCTCAGGAAGTTGAGGAGTTCATCAAAAAAGTTCCCGTCGAAAAAATTCACGGCGTCGGCAAAGTCACCGCAAAATACATGCATGAGATGAATATCAAAACATGCCTCGATATGCAGAGATACTCCCGCCTTGAAATGATGAATCTCTTCGGAAAATTCGGAGATGCTCTCTTTGATTACTGCAGGGGACATGATGACAGGGATGTTGAAACTGAATATGAAAGAAAATCCCTGGGCACTGAAGAGACATACGCAAAAGACATTTCTGATCTGGAAGAGATGAAAGAGCATGTAAAACGCATGACTCTGGAAATCAAGGAAGCTCTTGAGGATTACGAAGACCGTACTGTCAAAAATCTCCATGTGAAAATTAAATACTTCGATTTCAAGGTGACCACGATTGAACGTGTGATGCCTTTTTCAGAGGAGAATTTCGTCTATCTCTTAGAAGAGCGCTGGGCCCAGGATCCACGACCGGTACGTCTTTTGGGCGTCGGAGTAAAGTTTGAAGATGCAGAAGAAATCTCCCAGCTTCCTCTCTTTGACGGAGTCCATGACTTTAGCTAGATTCATGACATGTCTGAGTTCTCACTTCCGCAAGATCATCGTTTAAATTTAAAGAACATCCTCGCCATGGATTTCGGAGAGAAATTTATTGGAGTGGCCACCTTTTGCGTAAACCGTGATCCATTCCCTACTCCTTACGGAAGAATTGCCAACACCGGTAAAGATGCCGTCATTAAAGAATTGAAAAAGATTATTGATGACGAGTGCACTGACATTATCGTGATTGGTCTTCCGCATTTGATTGATGGAAAAAAAACCAGCACGACGGAAAAGGCGCAGAATTTTGTGAACTTCATACGCGAGCATTTTACTCTCCCTATTGAAGAACAAGATGAAACTCTTTCTACATTTGAAGCTGAATCTCGAATGAAAAATTCCCCTCGCTATAATTTTCAGGTCGATCTTAAACAAATCGATGCTGTCGCTGCTAGTGTCATTTTAGAAGATTTTATTCGCCGCACGAAGCACACTCCTGGTTTATAATTTAAACCATGAAAAAAGCACTCCTCATTCTTTTGGTACTGGTACCACTCTTTGTTATTGGCTCAGTTGGCGGTTACATCGCTATGGTCTTTAAGCAGTCCTATACAGGTCCTGATAAGACTTTCACTGTTCGCAATGGAGATACATTCGGAAAAATCAACCAGCGTCTTCATAACGAGGGTCTGATTTCAGATAAGAGAATGTTCCATTACTATGCTAAGTATAAAAACGTTCTGACAAAATTCCGTGCAGGAAGTTTCACGATTACGACTGGCTCTAACATGACTCAGGTTCTTGATACACTCGTGAACGGTCAGCCTAATCTTACGAGCATCACAATCCCTGAAGGGAAGAACATGTATGAGATCGCAAAACTTTTTGCGGCCTCTGGTATTACTTCTGAGAAAGATTTCCTCGATGCTGTTCAACATCCTGACCTCATTTCACAACTCAGTATTCAGGCAACCTCTCTTGAAGGATATCTCTTTCCTGAAACTTATCGATTCGCACCTGAGACGCCTGCTAAAACAATCGTCAAAAGCATGATCGATCTTTTTAACGACAGAATTAAAGGCCTCGACTTCAATCATCCATTCCTGAATAAACACCAGGTAATCATTCTTGCTTCAGTTGTTGAAAAAGAAACAGGTGCAAAGATCGAACGACCGTTGATTGCAGGAGTGTTCACTAACAGACTTAAAAAAAGAATGAGACTGCAAAGTGATCCGACAACTGTTTATGGGATCTGGTCACGCTATACCGGAAATATCCGCAAGGCCGATCTACTTGAGCTCACTCCTTATAACACCTATAAGATCCCTGCTCTTCCAGTAGGGCCAATATCGAACCCAAGCCTGGAAGCTATCCAGGCCGTCTTAAATCCTGCCCAACATGATTATCTCTATTTTGTGAGTAAGAATGACGGAACACACGTGTTCTCGAAGACGTATCAGGATCACGAAAAAGCAGTAGACGATTTCCAGCGAAACGCCAGAGCGAGACAAGGAAAGAGCTGGAGAAATTTAAAACAAAACTAGATTGTGTTTGAACAGGCTTCAGTGAGATTTGGATACGTATCGTAACCTTCCTGACCAGATAACCACATAAGGACTGATGATTTCTTCGCATCAGATCTGAGAGACTTCAGAGAAAACTGAACCATGTTTTTAGTTTCAGGCTTCTCTACAGTCATTCCCTGAATACGTCCGTAAGCATCCATCGTTCTTCTGAAAGATTTCACCGGAAGATTCACTTCATCAACGTAGTTATTCTTACTAGGCATTCCATCAAGCCAGTCTTTAAGAGGCTTGAAGCATTTTGGATAAATCTGAGTTTCCTGAATATCGCCCTTAGGTATGATCTTCACACCGAAGCGAACATACTTACTTACTTTCTCTAATGACTCTTCAAGTTTCTTCTTCATGTCACCAAAGAGCATATTTGTATTCAGCATTTCAGAGCGGATACGATCCACTTTTTGATACGTAAGATCTTTCAGGCACTCTTTCTCATCAAGCATGTCATTATCCTGAGGAGTCGGAGCACAAGCGAAGTTTGTCGCATGGAACATCTGCTTAAGTGAAGCCGTGAGAAGACCAGTCGACTCAAGGTAAGCACGAAGTTTCTTATCCATCATCGTTGAAATCATCGCACGAACTTTTCCTCGGTTATCAAGGATTGGTGCACCCGTTCCGCCATTTGTGATTTCGCAATCAGAGAAAAGCATATTTGGTGATGATTCGTTCAAGACGAGTGGGTTCACATAATTGTTATGAATTGATTCGCAGGCCGATTTTTTAATGATCGCGGAAAACTCATCCTGTTGATCCACCATCCAAGAAACAAACTGTTTATTGTTCACGACACCATCGCGATTGATCGCGGCCTGGCGGCGGTAACTAATGGAATCTTTCAATTGAAGGAAAGCTACATCATCCCTCCAAAGAATCGGATCCTGTCCCTCAATATCTGAAACAAGAACAACTTGAGAACAAGAAGCTCTTTCAGCTGGACGATTAGCAGTCTTCGGGAAGAAGAAGAAAATATCTTTGCTGCAATCAAGACCATTTTGACGAAGAAGAGATGGAAGACAGCTTGAACTCGTCGCAACTGTATTCTCATCAGTCAGGAAACCTGTGCAGAACTTTTTTTGGTCACCGTTAAAGATCACAATTTTTGTGATGTAGTTCGGGCACGCCTGATTCGTTTCACAGTTTACGTCTTGTTTCTTTAAGTACTCTTCTCTTTCCTGATCAGTCTGAACAGGAGGTGTAGATCTATCTGGTGATCCGTTTTCTTTCGCTTTTTTCCCGCACCCTACTACAAGGAGACAACTCCCCATGAGCATTGCACATAATGCTTTTAAGAAAATACACACCATTAGTAATCTGCTCCTGATTTACGGATGTGAACCAATGGCTTTGCTTCTTCATTCATCACGTATGATGAAACGACTTCTGCAAAAACAATGTCGTGGTCGCCAGGCTTTTGTGAACTGATGAGCTTGCACTCAAAAGCTGATTTGGCCTGTTTCAAAATAACGCCACCGTGCTCGCCTCGATCGTGAGGGAGTTCAGAAAATGGATTATTGGCAGGGTCATAGCCCTTCCAAAAATGTTTCAAATAAGATTTGTCGTGGTCGCCGATGACATTGATCGCAAAAGTCCTGCCCGACTTAATTAAGTCATAAGCTGGTCTACCAGGTTTAATGGCGAGCGAAATGATCAAAGGATTGAAAGATACCTGTTGTACCCAACTTGCAAGATAGCCATCGATTACATTCGAAGAAGCATCCTGAACAGCGACTATAAAGAGACCTGAGGGAATATGGCCTACAGACGTTGCCGTATTGCTATGCAACATAAATCCTCGTTTTTATTAGGGTCATATTTAACCTTAACGAGGCATAACCAACATTGTCAAACTTGCTAACTGAATGTTGGCCAAAGCAAGGTTTTGGGGGTGAATTTCTGGTAAAATATTGCCGATAAGTCAGGTCACTTGAGTGGGTTCCCTATGCCGCTTAAAATAAGTAGAGCGGGGAAAAAGCCTTTACACAGTGCAGCAAACAGTTTAAAACCCGCACTTATCAAGTCCTAGGAGGATCCGGTGGATAAAAAGAAATTAGAACACTTCAAAGAGTTGCTCTTGAAACAGAGACAGCAAATCCTGAACGTGGGCTTACTCAATAAATCTGAAGACTTACATGTCGCTCAGGAAGATCTCTCAGATGAGACTGACTTGGCCTCATCTCTCATTCAGCAGCAACTTAACTGCACGATCCGCGACCGCGAATACTTCAAACTTCGCCGTATCGATGCCGCTCTCGATAGAATCGACGAAGGCACTTACGGCCACTGCGAAGACTGCGATGAAGAAATCGGCATGAAGCGCCTTGAGAACCAGCCGTGGGCCGAACTTTGTATCACTCACGCAGAAGAAAGAGAGCGCGAAGAATCGCAGATTTATCGCCAAGCTTAGTTCTAAACAACATGCTTAAAACTAAAGGGTTCTTCGGAACCCTTTTTTTATGCCTAAACCTTGGTGTCTAATCTTTAAACACTACTCATAGTTTCGACACTTTCCCCCCTCAAAACACACCCTAACCCCTGAATACCCTATACCCCGAGTTGGCAAACGCTTTGCTTTACTTATTACACGGAAGTCACATTTGGACTTTTAAACGTGGTAAGGATTGGGAATGAAAACAGCTGTTAAAACTATCCTCTCTCTAGCTCTCAGCTTACAAGTATCGGTAGCATCAGCTGCTGGTCTTGCATACAACCCTGAACTTCTTATCTCTCGTTACGCTTCATGGGGTATCGATCCTGATAAACACCTTGCTTCTATTAACCTTAAAGATTCATGGACTCGTTTTAAGAAGAATAAAGAAATCGTAGTTGCTGTTGTTGATACTGGTATCCAGGGCGACCACGCTTTTCTTGCTAACAACATCTACGTTCCAAAAAGCAAAGCTTCTGCAACTAACTTCGGTGTAGATTTCTCTGGTGAGAAAGTAACTAACACTCCAACAGATGCTCACGGCCACGGTACTCACGTTGCTGGTATCGTTAAGTCGATCTTCCCTGAAGTTAAAATTCTTGCTCTTAAATATTACAATCCAAAAGCTTCTGGTCAGGCGAACCTTGATGCAACAATCAAAGCTCTTCAGTACGCAGTTGATAACAACGTTGACGTAATCAACTACTCTGGTGGCGGTCCTGAAGCTTCTGTTGAAGAACTTCGTGTTCTTAAACAAGCTGAAAAGAAAGGTATCCTTGTTATCGCAGCTGCTGGTAACGAAAGATCAAACATTGACGACAAGCGCCACGCTTATTACCCAGCTTCATACGGTCTATCAAACATCATTACTGTTGGTGCTCACGATGACGGTTTGAATATCATCCCTTCTTCTAACTACGGTAAAAACTCTGTTGATATCGCAGCTCCAGGCCACCGTATCCGTTCAGCTATCCCAGGTAACGGTGCTGGTTACATGACTGGTACTTCTCAAGCTACAGCTTTTGTAACTGGTGTAGCAGCGATGATTAAATCAAAATACCCTAAGATGAAATATGATCAGATCAAAAACATCATTCTTTCTTCATCTCTTAAAGTGAAGAACTTCGAAGGTAAAATTCTTGGTTCAGGTAAGCTTGATGCTGGTCGCGCGATTGAACTCGCTGACTCTGTTAACAATAAACTTACAGCTCCAGCAACTCGCGCAGTAGCTAACCGTTAATTCTTCCCCTACAATGGTGGAATGAAATCACTGCTTTTATCTTTATCTCTTACGACACTTTCGGGTGGACTCTACGCCTACTGCTATCCTTCTTTTTTTGGTGAAGGCTGGCTTCCGCTTCTTTTCATCGCTCTTCCCTTTTTCTTATGGCGTCTTGAAGTCGCTCCAACTGTAAAAAGCACACTTCTCCATATCCTGGCCTACAACCTTGGCCTTAATCTGTTTGGTTATTACTGGATCCCACATACACTCCGTGAATTTGGACAACTTCCGTGGATCGTATCTGTGATTCTGGGATTGTTCTTTACGCTTATTCTTCAGCCACACTGGTGGCTGTATGCTCTTTGGAAAAAATATCGTCCTGACTTCCAGTGGTACTCAGAAAAAGGTGTACTCCTCACTGCTTTTGTCATGACCATCATGGAAAGATATTTTCCGCAGCAGTTTCCTTCGTATGCCGGAAGTCCGTGGCTGAATATGTCGCCCTATCTTGGTCTTGCTCCACATCTGGGTGTTGTGATTTTCAGTTTCGTCACGTATTGGGTGGCACTCGAAACTTACACTCAGCTCGCACTAAAAAAACTTCGTCCACAAGTTTGGATTGTATTCGTACTGTTTATCGCCTTGAATGCTATGTACCCGCTGAAAGACAGATCGACTGATAAGACTTTCCCTGTGAGAGTTGTTCAGGCAAACATCGGAAACTTCCTTAAAGTTCAAAGTGAAAGCGGCGACGTCAATTCTTACGAATCCATCAATAAGACTTATGAGCGTCTCTCTACTCTTCAGAATGGTTTTCAGCCTAAATTAATTGTCTGGCCTGAAACAGCTTATTCGAGCACGTTCTATGGGAAACAAACGAATCTCGCTCCCATTTTCCGCAATATCATGATGAACACCAACGCAGAAATGCTGGTGGGTGGTTATGATCAGGACATGAACAAATCAAGTTTTGATATCATTGAGAGTGTGTTTAATTCTTCAGTTCTTCTGACTGACGGGTCTTTCAATATTGCCTATCACAAAAATATTCTGATCCCGTTTGGAGAAACTCTCCCATTCGGACCATTGAATAGAACTATTGTATCGGTTGTTCCGGCAGTTTCGCTTTTCGCTCGCGGCGAAGGCACTCCACTCATGCAGACTAAAGACGGTCATCGCTTCGTCACACCTATCTGTTATGAGCTCCTTGAATCAAATTACATGCGTGGACTCTTGAATCAATGGGGAAATAACCATCTCATCATCAATCACACGAATGATTCCTGGTACGGAGACACCGCAGAACCTCACCAGCATCTTTTTCTTTCGAAATGGCGAGCTCTGGAATTTCAATTACCGATTGTTCGTTCTACAAATACAGGAATCACATCAGTCATTTATCAGGACGGCTCTGAATCGAAACGACTTGGGGTTGGTGAGCAGGGAGTGCTTGATGTGAATGTTCCGCTTGGAACTGGAGAGGCGACTTTCTATCAGACGTGGGGAGTTTATCCGGTTGTCGTGATTTTTCTTTTGTTAATGCTAGCGACCTGGATCAGAGAAAAAAGAAAAGACTAACTTAGCGGCAGAGAAACAGTAAAAGTAGTTCCTGCGCTTTCATGGCTTACGACTTCAAGCTTTCCTTCATGTAATTCAATGAAGTGTTTGGCGAGGAAAAGTCCGACACCGAGACCCTGAACTTGTTTGGGAACGACTGGTCTTTTGAGTTTTTGAAAAATTTTGTTTTGGTTGTAGAGATGTATGCCAGGTCCGGTATTTTTTATCTTAATTACGGCGTGCTTATTTTCTTCAGTCAAAGAGACATTAATGGTCTTTTTATCGCCATACTTAATAGCATTATGAACAATATTGAATACTGCCTGCTCAATTTTCTTTTTATCGCAATTTAAATTTACTGCATTCAAATCGAGCTCAACATCACCTGCTTCAAGAGAATCCTGGGCCGAAGAAGAAGCACGTGAAATAATCTTCTCGAGGTTAATGTTTTCCTTGCGAAGTGAAAGTTGTTTACTTTCAATCATGGCAATATCTAACAGAGAATTGACAATTTTTTCCTGACGGTTCGTCATCTTCTCAATGGGATTCAGCGCCGTTAAAGGTACTGCTGAATCTTTGTAGCGGTCCTTAAGCATTTCTAATTGCAATTTGATCGCTGTAACCGGTGTTCTCAACTCATGTGAGACGATCGACAGAAATTCATCCCGCGCCCGAATGGTTGCTTCAGCTTTTAATAATGCTTGTTCCAGTACAGTCACCAAGAGTTGAAAAACACAGGCACTTAAAAAGAACATCATGAATCGACCCATGAGAGTCTGATCAGCTTGTAATTCACTAAATAATTCAGGCCGGATGTAAAAAAAGATAGTGAAGATTGAAGAGAAAAGAGTAAAAAATCCTGCTAACCCACCCACTAGCCATGTCATTAAAAGAACCAACGGATAGAACAAAACGATGGGAGTCTTCAGCAGAAAAGGAGGATACAAAGGCTTCAATAAAATAAGAAGCATCATCGGCACCAAGGCGATGAAGATTCTGGTTCCAGTTTCAAGATATGAAAGCGGAAAAAAGAATTTAGGTTTTCGTGACTTCAAAATATTAACCCTTCTTTAATAAAGGCTAACTGCTGAAGTCTAAAAAATCAATCAATCAAGAACGAGACAGAGAAGAATTGAATCCTGCCTTGAAGAGATCATGCAGGCGAAGAACGCCCTTAAATACTCCACTATCAACAACAGGAACGACGTTTAAAGGTCGTGTAGGGTTCTCCATCGTCTTCAGCGCTTCAAAAGCAAGCGTCGTAGAGCTTAGAGTTGTCGGCTTAGTAGTCATAATTTCTTTAACAGGAGTCCTGATAGCATCTGGTGATTTGGCAAATGCACGACGGATATCGCCTTCAACCAATATGCCTTTCAGAATACCATTATCAATGACAGCACACATGCCAACTGGTTTTTGTGTCATGACAAGAATGGCATCCTGAAGAGTTGCTGATTCGGAAATTTCAGGACAGTCTTTTGCCGTGATCATCAGACGATCAACAGTAAGAGAAAGAGATTTTCCAAGCAGACCCGCAGGATGGTTAACGGCGAAT
>JBEIQF010000134.1:0-8268 GCA_040376635.1 Halobacteriovoraceae bacterium | reverse complement strand
GTAGCAGGGTTGGAACGATCAACTTCCTGTTGGTCATTTTGGTCTCCTCTTAAAAGTATGAGACCAGATTATGTGAAGAAGGATTTTGCTTTGGAAGGAATAAAACGAGAAATATTGATCTTATTCGACGATGAATACGAGTGTGGAAGTCCGCGGTAGGACTTCCACACTTCGAAGATTACTTTTTAACTTGAATGCCTTTAAGGCCTGCGAATGCATTGTTCTTGAACTGAGGTCCAGAATGCATAGGCTGCTGAGGACTATGACTGTTACTCTTACCAGGACGAGGGCGTCCTTGATCAGTGCCAGTAACACCTTCAGTCTGTGAATCAGATTTGCATGAAAGAGAGATACGACGACGATCCATATCGATACCAAGAATTCGTACTTTCAATTCCTGGCCAACTTTAAGAACATCCATCGCGTTTTCAACAAAACGGTCACTCATCTCTGAGATGTGAAGAAGACCATTCTCCTTGATACCGATATCAACGAAGGCACCAAACATAGTGATGTTTGTTACCTGGCCCTGATACCACTGGCCCACTTTCAGATCTTTAAGATCAGAAATGCCTTTCGTGAACTCAACTGACTTGAATGCTGTACGTGGATCCTGAGAAGGCGCCTTTAAGCATTTCACGATATCTGTAAGAGTGATCTCACCAATTTTGTCTTTAAGACCTTTATCAGTCGCAAGATCATTCTGAAGAGATTCATCCGAAAGAAGGTCTTTAAGATCTTTCTTCTTCGCTTTTACCCATTCTTCAAGAACAGGGTAGCGCTCAGGGTGAATGAATGTTCCATCAAGTGGATGTGGACCGTTATAAATACGAAGGAAGCCCGCCGATTGCTCAAATACTTTTTGAGAGAAACGAGTCACTTTCAGAAGATCTGCGCGGGATTTGAAACCACCGTTTGTATCACGGTACTTCACAACGTTTGCAGCAACTGTTGGACCGATCCCAGATACGTAAGAGAGAAGTGGTGCTGAAGCTGTGTTCAGATCCACACCTACGAAGTTCACGCATGATTCAACAACAGCTTCGAGGTTATTTTTAAGTTGAACCTGGTTCACATCGTGCTGGTATTGGCCAACTCCGATTGATTTAGGATCAATTTTCACAAGTTCAGCAAGCGGATCCTGGAAACGTCTTGCGATCGAGATTGCTCCACGAACGGTAACGTCTTTATCAGGAAACTCTTCACGTGCGATATCAGAAGCAGAGTAGATAGATGCTCCGGCCTCTGAGATCATTGTTGCTTTCACTTTGCCGTCTTTTACTTGAGCAATATGAGATTCAACAAATTCCAGAGTCTCACGTCCATACGTACCGTTACCGATAGCGATGTATTCAACTTTGAACATGTCGATCATTTTTGTAAGGATCTGAGCAGCACCAACTTTATCATTCTTCGGTTCATGCGGATAAACCACATGATCACCAACGAACTTACCAGTTGAATCCACGATCACCACTTTACATCCCGTTCTCACTCCGGGATCGATACCAAGAACTGCTTTGGAGCCAAGGTATGGCTGAAGAAGAAGGTTCTTTAAATTCACACCGAAAACTGAAATGGCCGCTGTATCAGCGATTTTTTTCAGGTCGTTCTTAACTTCAAGATCAAGTGAAGGCTGGATGTAGTTAACAAAAGATTTTTCTGCACATTTCTTGAGTAGTTCGTAGTTAGCGAGTTTATCTTTCTGAGGGAAAAATTCCTGCTCGATCATGCCGATTCCCATTTCAGGAGCAATCTCAGCATCTACTTTAAGAACTTTGAGGTTCATCCCACGTCTCATCGCCATGTAACGGTGAGAAGCTTTTGGATCCTTGATTTTTGAAAGCGGCTCAGAGAATTCAAAGAAGTCTTTGAACTTCGAAGCGTCTTCAATTTTATCGCCGTCTTTTCTGAGAGAAGCTTTCATGACACCTGTTTCCCAGAATGTCTGACGGATTTTTTCTTTAAGCTCGAGCTGGTGAGCAAAAGTTTCCATGATGATGTCACAAGCGCCGTTGATAGCATCCTGAACATCTTTCACTTTGCCGGCAGTTGGCTTAACAAATTTCTCTTCAAGCTCAGCAATTAGAGTTCTGACGTCTTTATCGCCTTTCAGGATCATTTCAGAAAGTGGCTCAAGACCATTATCTTTTGCGATCATGGCCTTAGTTTTCTTCTTCGATTTGTAAGGAGCATAGATATCTTCAAGCTGATTGATTGTTGAAGCAGCTTTGATCTGGCGTTCAAGTTCCGGAGTCAATGCTTCCATCTTCTTGATGGCTTCAAGAACGTAAGCACGGCGTTTTTCCGTCTCTACATATTCATTATATGAATCTTGAATATCTCTGATCTGAACTTCATCCAGATTGCCGGTAACTTCCTTACGGTAACGGGAGATGAAGGGGATTGTGCATTCTTCTTCGAAAAGAAGTTTGCATGTTGCCATGACTTTACCGGGAGCGATGCCCAGTTTTTGAGTACAAAAAATCATTGCGTTTGGGTCGAGTGTCTGCGCGGCCATGCGGTCGTTTCTCCTAGAAAAAATAACAAGTAAAAAGGAAGCTAAAGGGTAACGACTGAGAGTGGAAATTGGCAAGAAGTTGTGAGAATATATGAGGATATTAAACGAAAAGGATTGAAAATTGACGACTCTTGCCATTATTGGAAGCGGAATCCTCGGGAGAAGTCTCATTTACACTCTTGCCAAAGAACAAAAACAGTTTGAAAAAATCGTCCTGTTTTACTCTGACACTTTTGCTTTTCCATGTACTTTACACTCAACTGCTATAGTCGCACCTCGCGGGGTGACGGCGGGCCATTCCGCTTTAGGGGATGAAATACTCGAAGGTTTTCAGGTTTTTTCTGAACACGTGAAACTCGATCAACCTGCCGGCGTTGAAGTGATCACGCAATATACTGGTGCCACTGAAAAGCTTGAAGCGTTTAAACAGCGTTATCCGGCCAATAAATTGATGAAGGATTTCCTCCAGCATGAAATCCTTATCGCCACTGAAGAAGCGTTTTTAATCGATCCTAAGACGTATGGTGACTGGCTTCTGAATGAGGCACTCTTTATGAACAAAGACCATATCGAAGTGATCGAAGATTTCGTCACGGACGTCACAGAGAACGAAAGAATCCACGTCAAAACTCAAAATGGTCTCAATCTCGCTTTTGATAAGATTGTCTTTGCAGGTGGAAACTACAACCGTTTCTGGAAACCCATGGCCCCGGAGTCAAAACTTAAAACTTCTAAACCGGTTCAGGGAAGCTACTTTGAATTTAATGACCAGAATTGGGATCGGGATTCGTTTTCTTTGACCCTCGATGGAGATAATCTCATTTGGAATAAAAAGCTGAACCGTATTTTGATCGGATCCACTTCGACTGAAACAAATCATCTTCTCTCACCTGAGATTGAGCTTGAAGCCGTTTATGAGAGGCTAAAAAACAAAGTGAATCTTGCTTTTCCTCAGATGGGTATGGGTGAAGTGAAAGTTGGATTGCGTGAAAAGGCCCAAAAGCGAGAGCCTTACCTGATTCATGAAGGGCACAAATTTTTTGTGGGTGGACTCTACAAGAATGGTTTTACTTTATCTCTAAAAATGACCAGAAGCCTTTCTCATCAGCTCCTTTAGCGCGCTTGTAAAACTCATGGATACATTTATCAGATTTATTAGCTCGTAGTTCATCGAGCTCTTTTTTTCTCGTCGGAAGTCTTGTGAACTCATTTATTTTTACGGCAGCTTTGATCATGCTTTCAAGATTTCTCAGGGCCACAACGTTTTTTGCTTCGAGGTTTCTGCAGTTGTTGGCGGGAACGTGGATAAAGCCAAACGGAAGATCTGCATATTTGTCAGCAAACTGGTAGGCCATGTTGTTACAGACAAATGTTCCGGCGTTGTTTGAAACTTCTGTTTCTTTTCGATCACTATCTGGAAGTGAGCAATACATTTGCGGAAGGGGATAGTTGAATCCAATTTCTTTTGGGCCATTCGGAATGATCGGCGTATTGTTTCTTTCAATCCCTTCATTGTCCGGACCTTTAGTCTTGTCCAGGTTTCTTCCCATGATCTCAATTTTAAAATTACAGTTTGATTCGCCAAGACCCAGGATGAGTTTTGGAGTTTCAGGAAGTGCCGCGAGACAGTCTTCGAGCTGGAGGAAAGACTTGTCGAAAACGGTGCTGAGGTTACAAAGTTTTAATTCAAAATCAGGATGATTTTTTACTTTTTCTGCGAGGGCGAGAGCAACATTTGTCGAGTTATTGAATGGCGCTTTATCGAATGAATCGAAATGGCTTAACAGCACGATAGGACGTGCATGACTTGCTACAGAGAAAAAGAGGAAAAAGAATGCCAATTTCATGGCGCTTTTTTCCCATTTGCGATGCAAAAGGGGAACCCATCGGGAACTTTTTTCCATCCGTAGCACTTATTCGGAAAGGGTCTAAGCTTAAAGTATAGGACCAACCAAAGGATGCCCCATGAAAAAATGGATTTTTTCACTGGCACTATTGATCTCTCTTCCAGCTTTCGCTCATGAGATTCACGATTTATCCGCCCCTACAAAAAAGATAGCTTGTTCCCCTGGTGATACGATTGACCCTGATACCGTCACAAGCGGCCAGTTATCGGTAAAACCGATGCAGATTACGGGCTTCACAGGAACGAGCCTGGATAAGCTTAACAGGGCCTTTCAGGTGCTTGAGCAAGTCGTTAATTCAAATGAATTCAAAGACAGAGTCCTGAACTTTAAGAATGGTAATTGCGAAAGACAGTATGCTTCGAACAAGGGGCTTACGAATGAGCAGATTTATCAGATCTTCATGGAAGGAAAGGAAACTCTTCAGCAGAATACGCCGGGGGAGATGAATTACTTCCTAAAACTTTATAATCGACCATGGTCACGTGTGATTGGTTATACAAGTGGTAACACAAATCTCATCAATATCAATTGGAAGTTCTTCAAGAAATATGAACCAGCTGAAGTGGCAGGAAATCTTGCTCACGAATGGATTCATAAAATTGGTTTTGATCACAAATCAGCTAAGGAGCATGATTCTGCTCCCTACGCGATTGGTTACATTGTAGAAGAATTAGCTTCGAAAGTTCTTAAAGGAAGCAAGCTCTACTAGAGAGCTTGCTCTTTTGATAGTTCAAATAAACGTTCAACGACTTTAGAAAGTGGCTGGCCTTGTTTGGCAGCTGCTTTCGATAAAGCTGGAAGCGAAAGTTCCGGCGTCATTTCTTCAGCATCAGACAGAGGATATGTTCTGTCATTCGGTGCCCAGATAAAATCCGGAAGATTCTTAGAGAACGACTCACCACCAAGAATGTTATGAGCATAATCAAGTTCAAGATCGTAGATATAAGTCTTCGTTAAAATCTTGTCCTGAAGAGCTGAATCAGTTTCAAGAAGGTTTGCTGGCCTCATATCACGGTAATTCACCTCAAGCTTCACACCAACAATAGAGTGTGTTTTCTTGTGACGACTGCCTTCTTTTGCGAATTTTTTCTTCTTATCGAAAGTTTCCATCACATCCATGAAGTTCTTCGATTCAGAGTCATCAAAGACGTTGTAGTAAGTCACTTTGTAACTTTCCACAGGATAGTTCCAGACTTCTCCACCAGGAGATACGTCAGCGACAAAAGTCTTTTTCATCTTGCCGACGCGATTAATGAGAGCACGGTGGAATGTGCCTGGATTTGTCTCAGCACAAGCACCAGTGAGTAACCCCAGGACCTGGTTACGACAACGCTTTCCGAGGAAAATAGGAGCTCCCTGAGAACGCGCGTACATCAATGATCCAAGGGCCTTGATGTCTTCCGGAAAGAATGTGATCGGCGTTCCATTCGGAGCGTTTAACGTCACTGACTTTACCGGTCTTGGCATTTTTTGTGCGGCCGATGACCAACCATCACAAACACCTCGCCAGGTTTTTACTTTCCCGCCAACCGCATTCTTCTCACCAATTTCCCATGAATATTTCGTGAGAGACATTTCTGAGTCACCAACGAGAAGATCATATTTCTCAGCAGGTGAGAGAAGATTCTCTTTTCCACCGTATGTATAGAGCGGAAGTTTATCGCGAAGTTCTTTATGTTTTTCCCACTGCTCATTCTTTTCAATGAGAGTCATGAAGTTAGGATCGCGGTAACGAACACCAAGTGAACCCTGATAATGTGGCCAGTAAGAACCTGACCAAAGATCAATACCAGTTTTACCTTCGTTCAAACCAAGACGAGCGATCTCAACAAGTGAAGTTACTTCGCGAGTACCTTCAAGAAGAGCTGCTGGATTTTCAGCATCAGGCACCGGCGAGAAGTTCGCCAGTGCTGATGTTGAGATTGCTAATGTTAAGAGGAGCGTTTTCATTTTCAGGTCTTCCTCTTACTTGCGAGACTCATTTAATAGAGTTTCAACAACGTTGATAAGAGGCTGTGGTCTTGGGTACTTGAACTCACAGTCAACCTGGATCATTTCTCCGCCGTTCATCGGGAATGCCGGACACTTAGGAGAAGTTACAAAGAATCTCTTAGACTCTTCATAGATGAAGCTGTGTGCACCACGAGCTGCCGAAGCGTAAGCTTGTGGAGGAAGCGTCGACTGAGCGAAGTTCCAAGTTGGAAGAGACTTGTTCGATTCGAAATAGTTTTTCCAGTCACGAGGAGCAACCCAGAAGTAATCCGGCTGCTTAGTTTTACCACCAAAGAGACCGTTTCCACCTTTCTTAGATACGCGCCACTGACCACCAATGATTTCACCACGAGCGTTCAATTCAAGATCGTAGTTGAAAGAGAAGTCTTTGATCTTATCGTCAGAAGCAGAGTTTGTTTCTTTCTTCTTAGGGTATTCCCAGTCAACGTATTTCATTTTCATGCTTACGCCAACGATCGCTACTGCTTCAGGGTTACGAGAAACAGCATATGGATCTTTATCACCGTAAGCAGCACGTGAGATGACTGAAGTTGATAGAGGACCTTCTTTACCATCTTTAGGGTTGAAGTATTGAAGCTCATATCCAGATACTGGCTGGTTAGCGATAGCCGCTTCAGGGTTATGATCGACAACGAAACTTCTTCCTTCAATACCAAGGATGTTAAGCGTAGATACGTGGAAGATACCAGGGTGAACGTCAGCACAACGTGGAAGAAGTTCTGTATCGTCACGATCTTTTTTCACGTCGATGTAACGACCGTGTTTATCCTGATCCGGGTTCTTCTTGTTACAACGGTTACCTTCGAAGATAACGTTTGATTGAACTGTAGAGTTTGCCCACATTAGAGAGATAAGAGCTTTAATGTCATTCGGGTAGAATGGCATTTTCTTTCCGTTAGGAAGAGTAACGACAACTGTTTTTTCCGGACGAGGCGTGTGACCAGCAGCGATCGCCCATCCGTGACAGATACCTTCCCAAAGGGCCATCATCTTGTTCGCGTTTGGAATTCTGTATCCATCAGGTAGATCGATAGCAGAAAGGAATCCCCATTTCTTCTCGTTACCCCATTTCTCAGCGAAGTCCCAAACTCTGTTTGTTAAATCGAAAGTCGTGTCACCGAGAAGGATGTCGTATTTTTCAGAAGGAGCAAGTTTTGCAAGGTCTTCTTCCGATAGATCGTAAATTTTCGGGTGAACTTTTTCCTTACGCTTCTTATAGTCCTTAACGTTCTTTCTCCAGTCTAAGTTTCTGCGAAGAGAGAAGATGAATGTAGAGTAATCTTTGTCCTGATATGTGTTACCGATCTGACCCTGGAAGAGTGGCCAGAAAGATCCACCCCAAGGCTGAATTGCAGCGTTGGCATTATTGAGTCCACGTTTCTCAAGCTCATAAATGTTTGAGATGTAGTTTGTGCCTTCATAGATGGCCGTCAAACGAGACTTCATGTGTTCAGTTGTAATGGGCTTATAAGGATAAATGGTTTTTACAGGTTCCTGTACCGAACCAGCTTCAGAACAATCCTGTGTTTCTTCATCACAGTCATTCTCATCGTTACCGACTTGTGCAAATGCTTGTGTTGTTAACACAGCAAGAGTGAGCGAAAGGTAGAGATACTTCTTCATATGTCCTCCCAAAAAGGGTAATAAATTTTGACATGATGTATCAATTTCGAGGATTTTCCGCTAGTTGAATCGGCCATCATAGTAAAGATTTCAAACCTGAAAAATCAAGCACTTGGAGCGGGATAGTCATGTTTTTAGGCTTTCTGACCGATGAGAAGCCTGAGGTAAATCGATGCGCATTTTTATGACTTTGATATTTCTCGT
>JBEIQF010000388.1:0-3032 GCA_040376635.1 Halobacteriovoraceae bacterium | reverse complement strand
CGCGGCAAAATCCAGGAAGAGTCTCTTTACTACGAGACTCTTAAAGACTCAGGCGAGTTCCCGATTATTGGCGTAAATACATTCCTCCCTGAAAAACATGGAGAGTGGAAGCCGATTGAACTTTCTCGTGCATCTGAAGCTGAAAAGAATGATCAGATTGAGCGTCTGAATGCTTTCCAGAAACGTAATGAGGCTAAATCTGCTGATTGTTTAAAACGTCTGCGTGATGTGGCTCTCACTGGTGGAAATATCTTTGAAGAGCTTTTAACAAGTGTTCGTTACTGCTCACTTGGCCAGATTACAGCTGTGCTTTATGAAGTTGGCGGCCGTTACCGTAGAAATATGTAATATTACCGTAGGAAATATGTAATGAAAAAAGCGAAGGTTTATACTAAGACTGGTGATAAGGGAGAAACGGGCCTCGTAAGCGGCAATCGAACTCCTAAATCTGATATCCGTATTGACCTTTATGGTGAGCTGGATGAACTCAATTCCCGAATTGGATTCAGTTGCTCTCAACTTGCCGAGGATTTGCAATTCCAACAAACGGTAAATTTCATTCATCACATCCAGTCGGGGATCTTTGATCTTGGTTCAAACCTTGCTTGCGAAGTGGAAAACCGCGCGAAATACAATCTTCCTCAGATCTCTGATGAATTCATTACGGATATTGAGCTTGAGATTGATAAGATGGATGCAGAACTTCCGCAAATTAAGAATTTCATTCTTCCAGGTGGCACGTCTACTGCTTCATCCATTCACATGTGCAGAACAAATGCGAGAACGGTGGAGCGTAAGCTGATTGGATATTTCAATGCTACACAAGAAGAGCTTCCTCAAAACAGCATCATCTTCCTGAACAGACTTTCAGATTATTTCTTTATCCTGGCCCGCTACGTGAACAAGGTAAAAGGTGTGGAAGAGATAAACTGGAAACCGCGCAAATAATTACTGATCTGTATATTTGCGTCTGATTCCAGAAAATCTTTCTCCAAAAGTGAATTTTGAAGCTTTCAAGTTCACACCAAGAAAAAATCCGACAACTAAAACTTCCATGACGACAAGAACAAGTGATTTCTGTCCTGGGTGAATGTATTCAGTGATGAGTGGCAATACCAGGATAGGCAAGCACATGAAGACGCCTAACAAGATCAAATCAAATACAATTGAGAGCATTGATTGAAATTTGTTACGTTTTCTGATTTCTTCTTTTGATAGTCTCAGACGACTTTGCGCTTTTTTACGAAGTTCAACTTCCCTGATTTTTGAAGCATCGACGTTTACCTTCGGTACAACGCTCATTTTCTTATTTGCCATCTGGTTTTGAACTCGGGCACCGGTAAAATCAGCTTTTAATTCATAGCTTATTCTATCTTTCAGAGGACCCGGGAATGTCAGAGTGCTTAAAGCTTCAGCATCAACGTTTTTTTCTTCAAGAGTTATGATTGATTCACCAACACGAATTTCATCACCCATAAAGACTTCGGAAGTCTCAATCCGAATTCCATTAAGATATGTTCCATTTTTTGAATCAAGATCCGTGATTTCAAGGCGATCTTTTTTGAGAAAGAATCTGCAATGCCTGCCACTCATCATGTCATCTTCAATTTGGAATTCACATTTGCTGCTTCTTCCGAAGGCCGCAATTTCGCCCAAATTCATTGAGTGCTCGTGAATTTTACCTTTATGATTAATTTTGAGTTTGATCTTCATTTATCTCCAAAAATCCTGATGGTAATCGAAATGACAATGCTCTTTCACTTTTTGAAGATACTGATGAAGCTTTTCTTCAAACTGGAATTCAGGCACTACATACAGTCCCCAAATATGTGCAGCTAACAGAATATCATAAACAGTAAAATTGTTAGATCGGTAAAATGGTTTTAAGTCTTGAACAACTTCGGAAAGATCAGATGAAATATCCTTGATGAATTGTGCCCTGTTTTTTACAAGGGCCGAAAAAGGTCCACGCTTTTCTTCTTTCTTCTTCTGAAAATACGAGCGGGAGCTATCATTGAACTCTGGTGTATAAATCCAGTAAGGCATAGCCAGATTATGAACGTTAGCTCCTAACTTTGAGAGAAGGTCATTGAAAGACTGAAAAGCGGGATCAGTTTTGAGAGATCCGACCCGTAATAGATTATTTTTATCGATAGCCTCGATGATATCCAGGCTTTCATTCATGGGCCTTCCATCAATAACCATGATGGGTAGCATTTTTTTGCCAGTCAGCTTAACCGGGGTTGTTTCATCTTCATAGGGAAGCACTACGGATTTATAAGGCAATTTTAGTAGCCCGGCCGCCATTCTGACCCGAACACAGAAGGGACAATGAACGTAGTGGTAAAAGGTGAGATCCATATAATCCTGTTTTTATGGTATTATAGTGTAACCCTCTCGAATTCCAAATACCTGAGTAGGAGTGATGCGGGGCGACCATTGTAAAAGTGGTTCATTAGCTGTATCTATGAGCTATCACGGAGCAAATTATGGAAGAGATTATCTCAATTACTGATAAGGCCATCCAGCAAATCCAAACTATCGCTAAAACCGACAATCCAGACGGTTCGAAAGGACTACGTCTTGCTGTTACAGGCGGCGGATGTTCGGGGCTGTCATACAAAATTGAATTTGGTGATCAAAAAGAGCGCGATAACGTTCTCCAGTTTGGTGACGTTAGAGTTCTAATCGATCCAAAATCTGTGATCTACCTTAAAGGTATCGTTCTCGATTTCAAAGATGGTCTCAATGGGAAGGGCTTTGTTTTCGACAATCCGAATGCAAAAAATACCTGTGGTTGTGGTGAATCATTCTCAATCTGATTTAAATACATTTCGGTATCATGCGGGTCAGTTCGCTTTATCCCTGAATGAATTTTCATTCAGCGGTGATGATGTTCGCGAATTCTTAAATTCTCAATCTACTTTTGACGTTGAAAAAATGCCGGATGATTCATTTCACTTAGTGAGCTTTCTTGATCCACAAGGAAGAGTTGAATGTTACGGCTGGTTGATTCAGACAGATAAAAAGTT
>JBEIQF010000368.1:0-3204 GCA_040376635.1 Halobacteriovoraceae bacterium | reverse complement strand
TGTTGTACGAGACTCTTGTCCACAACCTCACTCTTGAGTACGTGGGAATCAGAGAAGAGATCATGAACAGAATCGGGAAAGACATTGAGTCTACTCAGAGAATGACAGTGATCGAAAACCTGAAAGAGTTCCTTTCTGATCGCGAGAAACTCGACAATTTAGGCATGGCCAACAACCAAAAAACAGCCGGGACTAAAATATGAAAACTAAGCGCTCAAGTCTTCCCTCTCAAATTCTGATCTTAACGATGGCAGTATTTGTACTCCTCGTGATGATCCAGGCAGCTCGAGCTCAAACGCCGATGCTTGCTCAATCTACTTCAAACTCCGGTCAGTTCCAGAACTCTGCCGGAAACCAGGCACAGGTTCTCCAGATCGGAATGCCTCAGAGAAGTTTAGGACGTCGCCTTCTCGAGAATACGTCCCTCTCTTACTACCAACAGTTCCTTGGTCCAACGGCCGCAGGTCCGGGTGGAGAAACGTATAACGTTTTCCAGGAAGGGATTGATGATCCGGGAACAGGTCGTGCTCCCTATCAATCATTCCATGCTGTGAACCTTCGTCACCAGATCAACACAAGCTGGGCCGTTGGTGCAACTCTTTCTGCTGTTAACGGTTACACTGATGAAGTTGTGAACCAGAGTCAGACGAACAGAGGAACAACTGTTACTAACAAACCTGATTCGGAATTCTTCAACGCTCGTGCGTATGTAAGTCTTCCTTCTCTACCATTCAAAATTGGTACACTTTTCACAACCCTTTCCTATGAAGCTCCAACTTCATCTATCTCGAAAGAAGATGAAATGCGCTTCGGTTGGGTAGCTGCTCAGTCATTTGCTTTCAATCTTCCGGATGTGAGATGGACAGCTGGTATCACTGGCCAGGTTTACCGTATCTATTACAAGAACAACGTAAAACCTGCTCCGTTCTCACCAGCTCTTGGTGGTCGTCCTACTCCGCTTCAGACAATGATCGTTTCAGGTGGTCCTTACGTGAACTACCGCTTTAATGATAAATGGATGCTTGGTTCAGTTGTAACTCTCGACTGGGATCAGCGTGGTGTTCAGGCGAGCTCTCGTGACTTCAACAACAACCTTCCACACCGTGGTCGTGTTAACCTGACATATTTCCCACAGCAGATTAAATACCTTCAATCTGTGGGTCTGTTCTCTCAGGCACTTCTTAAGTACCGTAACGAAACAACAGCTTTCGGTGCTGACTTCTCAGTAAGATTCTAAAAAACGAAGGGCCCCGAAAGGGGCCTTTTTTTTCCGCAAATTTCAGTGCGACGTCGCACCCGCAAATTCCAAAAAAATAAGTCCTTAATATTAAGTATTTGCCCTATGACACAAGTAGCCTTCGGCGCCGAAGGATAAACGCGTTAATTTATTCTGTAGTTGAGATGCAGGTGAGTTTTATCATTTTTGTTACTAGATAAATCGGCCTGGTAATCTTTAACGAAGGATATGATTTCTGAGCTTCATCGAATCTCAAATGAACAATAAGAATCGCATTAGAAAAACTTCGACTGCATCTGCGGGCCCGAGTAATTAAAAATCAAACTTCCCGGTAAATCATCTCTCAACAATTCAAGCTGAGTTTTATTTCTTCCCTTACGATCAAGATGTTTTACATTGATCACAGGAACGCCAAGGCAGCCTTCTGTAGCGTTCATGAAGGGTGAAGTTGATGATGAAGCACTAATCCCGCTATAGGCCTTCTCAAGCTCTTTACGATCAGTCGTCTCAGGGTTTGCTTTCTTCACTCGTTCAATGACGTCATAAGGAGGATCATAATTCTCAGTTTCCAAATTGTAATCTTCTACACCCGTTGAGTACTGATACATAGGAGATCCCCAACCGTGAAGGACTACGGCCCTCGCAGCAAGATTGGTGTTGTTTTCGTCAATCCCTTTTAAGAGGACATTATTTCCGAAAAGTTTTCCTGAAGCTTTTTGAGTGGCAATGATAAAACCGTCAGACGATTTATTTGAACCAGACACATTCGACATTTCTGGGGAGCTTCCGAGACCATCGACGCCATCAACCTGACCACCACCACCGCCGTGAGCGGTCCACGTGTTATGAATGACCTTACCAGTGGTGAGATCAATCACAAACATCCTGCGATGATTGGAAGGCATCGAGTAATCAACAATTGTGATCTGATTTTTATTCGGAATGCTTGATCCGTATTTCGCGAGGACTTTCTGACGTCCGGCCATCGCTTTTTCAAAAGCGTCTTTTGAGACAAACGGACAAACATCATTGCCTGCTTCATCCTGAGAGAAAATATGATTCTCCACGAGGGCATCAAGGATCAAATTGTTTGTGTCAGGATCTGGTTTATAGTTCGCTAAAAAATTCTGAGTGATTTTGATACGTGCCTTTGCAATCAGCGTTCTGCGATTTTCATATTCCTCGGTTGTCCCCTTGATTGCATTGAGCATGGGAAGAACTTCCCCCACAAGACTCTCCGGAAGTTTATATTTCCAGACAATGCGCTTGAGATAATTCTCATTAGTTTCCTGTCTTCCGAAGGGATCAATCTTCGAGAGATCCTTCACGAGTTTATTCATGATAAGACCACTGGGTCTCTCTGAAGGATCATTCACGACTTTCGTCGGATCACAAAAAGATGAGCTTTCAAACTCCGCTTTGATTTTATCAAAAAGATCATTGCCGGCGACCTTCGTGATGGTTTCAGCAAGACTTTCATGCTCGTGAGTTTCTTCCTTACATTCAGGATCATGGGCATCTGATTTCGTTACTGGTTCTGAAACTTTTTTGGAAGCTAATTTATTCAGCTTACTCATGTCGGCCATCACATCACTGGCCACTGCACGATGAAAACCCTGATCAATTGCTTTCATCCCCGAAGGAAATTTATCGAGAACTTTTTTGCAGATTGCAGTGCTCTTATCAGTACAAACTTCATGGGCCAGTCGTGAAAGTTCCTGCAGATCTTCTGATTCTTTTCTCGTAGGATTCTCGAGGAAATCATATTTCCCACCGTGATCTTTCTGGAATTTTGATTCACAGTTGGCCGTAATTCTCTCTCTATCCGATTGAGTCTTGAAAGAGACGCAAAGTCCCTTACCAAAAAGAAGCGGCTGACATTGAAGCTCACTTTCTTTACAAGTACCCTTATCGTAACTGGAATTTGTCTTCTTCGGATTCTGACAAAACTTCCCGCTCTTTGTGCT